>WJKO01000085.1 GCA_014729055.1 Promethearchaeota archaeon
ACTGCCTGCATCAATATAGGTGACGCCACTAGGAAATTTGGGAGGATTTTTCAATTATTTCCAAATCATGTTAAAATTGCAGACTATTTTCTAAGAAACAAGTTTATAGCGTTACCTTGTATATTATGGAGAAAACCTACAAATAGTCCAACTAAGTTTTTAGGTTCTGGTATGTTACCTCCGCATGCATATGTAACGCTTGAACATGAATATATTCTAATACTCAGAAAGGGCATGAAAAAGCGGAAATTCGAGTCTAAATCAAAACGAAGATACAAGAGTGCTTATTTTTGGGAGGAAAGAAATGTCTGGTTTTCTGATGTATGGACAGATATAAGAGGCATCAGCCAAACTCTTGATAACGAACATAACGAAAGAAGTCAAATAAGAGAGAGATCAGCGGCTTATCCTCTGTTACTCCCGTATCGCTTAATAAACATGTTTTCAGTCTTTGGAGACAATATTTTAGATCCCTATTGGGGTACGGGAACAACAACATTAGCAGCGATTGTATCGGCAAGAAACTCTGTGGGATACGAAATAAACGCGGAATTAAAAAGTGAATTCGATAAACGATTTAAGAATATAAAGCAGATTACGAATGCAATATTATCAAGTAGATTAAAAAATCATAAAGAGTTTATCCAAAGCTATATAGAACGGGGGAAAGGACCAAAATATAGAGCAACTAATTATGATTTCCCAGTAATTACTAAGCAAGAAAAAAATATTCAATTTTATAATGTCAAAACAACTAAGAGATCAAAAACCAATTATATAATTGAACATGAAAAGCTTGATACCAATTTCGATGTATGAACGAAATAGGATAATTTTCAGCCAGTAGTATAGAATTTTAGTAGCACAATATCACTTTTTACTTCTTTATTTAGCAGTTAATGATCTCGCAAATTCGCTTAAGCTGAAGAATTTTTAGTTCTCTTCTTGGTGAAATGTTAGAATCGTATTATAATAATTTACTTTCTTTGTAAACATTTACCCAAGAATACACTTTAGATTAACTGGAAAAAGATCACATTATGAAATTGAGATGGATGTGAGATATTTTTCCAAGTTTTATACCTATGTATTCACGATAGATTACGGAACAAAATGAGAAAATAATAAGATTTAGATACAATATTCTGGTTTCTGAGTATAAAAGAGGCACTAATGTTATATTTGAATAGGGAGAGAACTTATATCAAAGAATTGGGTATTTAACCGATACAAAATATAGAATCTTCATTCAATCAAATAATTTTTATATTCGTCACAAAACGAATATTAATCATGAAACGAATATCGCTAAACAAAATATTTTTAGTTTCTTTCAGTCTAATTTTTATTCTTATTTTTACACCAAGGCCCTTTGTTTTTGGTTATGAACGCCCTATCGTGGACGATGGATACAATTATGAGGATTGGGACCCAGCCCCACCAGGCACATTCGATAATATCCTCAATTTCGGTGCATATCTGAAGACTGTTGATTTCTGGGATATCACTGAATCGTATTGGGTGAACGTTAGTTTTAAGGTAAAGCAACCTTATGATGAGAATTGGCGGAACGATTATAATCGTTTGAACATAACCAGCGTTACATTAAAGCAGATCGGATCATCTACCATAGAACATGAACATACAAACGTTGGATTCCTTTATTGGTGGTATACAGAAACCGTATTTCAAGAGAATTTCAGCATTACGTATCAAGAAGGAGATGGACTTCAATTTTCAGTAGATGTTGACTATGATCTTATAACAAGCGGGGATGTTCATTATTCATATACGAAGACTGACGTCTGTACAGTAACGGTGAATCCAAATGGTCCCGCAAATTTCACGATTTCCACTCCATCTTCCAGTACAAATTGGAATAGTGGAGAGGGACATAAGATTTATTGGACTACTGAAGGGCTAGTGGATAATGTAGATATCGATTTATATAAAGGTGGTACGTATGTGGATAATATTGCAAGTAATGTTCCAGATACTGGCAGATATCCAGATCCTATTGGGGAATATTGGTATGTTTCAATGGATTATGTTACAGGATCAGACTACTATATTAATATTTCTAACGTCGACGACCCACTATCGTGGAGTAAAAGCGATGATTTTTCCATCACTCAAGCAAAAACCATCGAAGTCACTAATCCCACATTCAATGTTCATTGGAAACGCGGGGACACATATGATATCACATGGACTTGGACAGGAGTGATTACTAACGTTGATATAAAATTAATTGATGGAATTACCCCTGTATATGATATTGCAGATGACGTTGCCAACGATGGCACTTTCGAATGGAATATACCTTTAAGCATAGACTTGGATATGTATAGTATTCGTGTATATGATGGAAGCGATAATGGCATATATGATGGAAGTAGTGCATTTTATATTGACGCACAAGATGAGATCTACTTTACGGCACCAACAAGTGGTTCCGAATGGACGGCAGGGGTATTAAACTGGATACATTGGCATGCAACTGGAGATTTCAGTACTCTATCCATGGATCTATATGATAATGGTGTACTGGTAGAAAATGTGTTTGATTCCGTTTCAGTTGCTCACGGAAACAATCAAATTTCGTGGGCATGTCATGGATCACGTTCGGGAGATAATTTCAAGTTTAAGTTATATGATCCCAGTGATGCTACATTTTATGCATGGAGCGAACAATTTTCATATATCGCGGGAGATTATTTAGAACTGACCAGTCCAACAAGCAGTAATAGCTGGAAGCTTGGAACCTACCATAATATTACATGGAATGAATATGGAGATTATGATTATATC
>WJKO01000010.1 GCA_014729055.1 Promethearchaeota archaeon
AAAAAGGTTTACAGAATACAGACCTAAAATTATGGGTTTTAAAGTTTCTTATAGTAAAAAAGTTGCCGAAATAAAATATAAATTGGATTTAGGGAAAGAGAATTTTAAGAAAAGATATGGTAATATTATATTGCCGTATAATGGTAACTTCTATATTACCGATTTTGAAGATGAAACTTTTACTAATCTTAAGGATAGAATTAAAATTGATCAAAATGATAAATCTTACATAATTAAATTAAATGATCTACCTTCTTCGCGGTTCTTTAGCATTAAATTAGAAGGGCGTATAAGTACAAGTTCACTTGAAAATCTAATATCCATAAAACCGGCTATTAATAGAAATCCGACTAAGGAACATGATCGTTACTGGTTGCATGTTATGTTGAAAGATGTTGATTATCTTCAAGATATTTATAAATCAGTTGAAATCTCGGATGTAAAATCACTAGTTACTATCTCTGTTGATAGACACTTTGACGTGAAAATGCCCCCAAAACTCAGGAGAGTTATCGATGTTTATAGAAGATTTATGCACGCAGGTAGAGGCTCCGATAGGCAAGAGTTATTCAAAGCTTGGAATCAGTTTCGTACAAGCGATTTTGATGAGAGCAGTCTTGAATCTTTCTTCAACGAAATCTTTCAAAAAATACCGATATGTGATTATGTACTAATTGATACGCCGTTTCATACTGGTGAAATCGAAAGACCGAAGATGCGCAATTTTCTACCAAGCTCTGTAAATGTCGAAGCTATAACAGATCTCTCTTTATCTAAACCAACAGCTCAAGGGTTCTTGATTTTCAAAAAAAACGATTATAAAAGCGCATTAGAACAAGAATTTAGCGAAATTGATCAAGATAACTAAGAGGAACGGATAATATGTGTAATCAAGACTTAGATTGCGCTGTTCAGCTTTTAAAAACATTAAAAGGTAGTTCGTACGAAGATATAGATACCGTTATGGATCAACTCAATATTCTGGATAAAAATCATGAAATAGATCCCGAAATATTTTCTGAAATTTCAGATTATGCAGGAAAAATCAAAGAATCTCTCAATAGAGATATGCCATCTAAAGCTATTGGATTCTGGAATCAATTAAAAAAAAAGTTAGTCTTTTATTTGGAACAGTTGATCAAAACACAAAAACGAAATAATAAAGAAAAAAATCGAATCTTCGTTGTTTATGGTAGAAATCACAAATTGCGAGATTCAATGTATGTTTTTTTAGACTCGATTGGAATAAATCCAATTAAATGGGAAGATGCGAAGACTTTAGCCCAAAATGAATACGGTAACGCTAAACCTTATATAGGTCAAGTTATGAAAACGGGTATGAAAATCAGCAATATTATACTAGTCATTATGTCACCCGATGATAATGTAAAATTAAATCCAAAATATATGAAAGAGAATGAGAATAATAAAGAAGAACAATGGATGGGACAATCAAGAGCAAATGTTCTTTATGAGATGGGTTTTGCAGAAGCTTTGAAACCTAAGGAAACTATCTTTATAAAAATCGGAGATCAGAAACTCCCTTCAGATATTGATGGTAAATTATTCTTTGAGCTAGATAATAGTGTGAAAACTCGTAAAAGATTAACTGATGAATTAATCAATTTGGGTTGTGATATAGACCTTAAGCGAAAAAGCAAATGGAAAAATGTTGGAGATTTCTCGGTTTAATATAAAAAAATTAGATTCAATTTTATTGATAAAATATGAAAAAGGATATGTCAAAAAAGATATAAATTTTTGGTCGTTGAGATTTGCAAAAAATAATAGAAAATGTAGTTGAGGAGATGATTTCCTTTTATTTCAAGTCAAAAGGAAAAATTTTTATAGTGTATGATCAGAATTATATTCTGTGAGACGTTTATGAAAAATAGTTACTAAAACGAGTAATCAAACAAGAAAATTGATTTAGGAGGTAAATTCAATTTCAACTCCAGTTTTTGACAAATTAGATAAAATGATTAATAAATGGAACTCAGAACTAATGTTAACATCAAGTAATACTTTAGAAGATTTTTCAGATATTATGGAAACTATAAAACAATTATATTTTTATAAATTTTATGATTATCAGATTAATCAAAGAAATTATCCTGGTGAATTTTTTGAAAAAATAGTTGAATGGCTTGAACAATTTGAAGAAGATGAACGAAGATATTTGTTCTATCTCGTATCAAAAATCATTTTCTTTACTAACAAACAACTAACTTATTTAATAGATTTTATCTATCCACGTCGTATAAAAAAAAGGATTCTTGAAGAAATTATTGAAGAAAATGATCATATTGAACCTTTTGATTATAAAAGGGCGGAAAATGAATTTTATACCGAAGAAATCGGTAAAACCATGTTTGTAGCATGCTCAGATAGTTCAAGAATCAACGAATTCCAACATTGTCATGACCACGATTTGAGTAGAAACTCTAATTTCTGTGATTTAAATCATCTAATAGGACCTATCCGTAAAATACGTAATAGTCAATTAAGTACGGAAGATGAAGAGGCATGTTGGGGCTACATGGATATTATTGAGAAAAATTACAGAGAAATAACGCGTATAGTATGTATTGACGATTTTTGGGGCAGTGGCTCTGATATGAATGATATTATTAATTATTTCGAAGAAGCATCGTTTAATTTTAATTCAATAATTTTAGCCCCATATATTACGACTTATAAGGTGGTTGAAAAATTTAAAGATATAATCGCTTCGGATGATCTTGCATATAATTATCATTTGATATATGGTGAAATATTGCCAGTGAATATGCGATGTTTCGACCAACAGAATAGTTATCTTGAACAAGATTGGTTTGATGATTCCGTTGATATCAAAGAACAAATTAAGAATATTTCTAATAAAATATATACACAATATTTCTCTTACGGAGAAAAATGCCTATCTGAACCGAATAAATTTGGATTCGGTTCAGTATATATTGCTTTTGTTTATCACTATAATTGTCCTGATAACACTCTGCCAATCATATGGAAAAAGGGGAACGGGTTTAGATCATTGTTTCCTAGATCAAGTAGAATAATATAATTGGAGTAAAAATAAATATGTCCAAAGAAAATCCTTTCAAAGGTATGGCTTATATTACAGAAAAAGGTATAGCTCCTGAAGCAGTTTTCAAACGTTATAGTATTGAACCATTCAAATATCTATTAAAATATTTAGACAATAATAATAATTGCTTTTTCGTTGGGAGAATTGGTATTGGAAAGACAATGGTTCTTTGTTTATTTGATCCTAAATATCAAAACGTACTCCATCAAAACCATAATAACATCGAATATAGAAATCAAATATTAGAACTAATACCTACAAACTTTTTAAGTATATATGTTAATATATCGGATCCACGCCTATATCTCACTCGGTTTAGCGGAAAGAATTTGAATGAAACTGAATGGTTGGAAGCTTTTAGTGACTATTTTGGTAATTTACTACTAAAAAGGTTGATAAATAATATTGAATTAATAAAAAATAATGATTCGTGGCAGAGTAATCTGAAGCTCAATTTTAATTCAGACATATTAGATAAGTCTGCTATAAAGTTTGGCAATCAACTAACTCATATCATCCCCGAATGTCGGGAAATTAGGTGCTGGACGGATTTAAAAAACTATATAGACTCTAGACTAAATATTTGGATAGACTATATTACTAAAATTCGAAACATAGAATTTACAACCCCACAAAACGTAACAGATCTATTACAACCTTGTATTGCGTTATGGAATTCGTTGAAAAATACTTTACTGAATGAAAATTTTCGACTTTTCATTATAATTGATCAGTATGAAACCCTGTGTGGACATAAAGAAATAATAGATTTTAGACCCATCTTTAATCTAGCAATGCAACAAGCATCAAGAGGAAGCAGTTCAATTGAATTCAAAATAGGTGTCCGACCATATGGATATAAAGATAATATTGACATATTTAGAAGCAGTAGCAAATTAGATTTAGCAAAAGAATGTAGTGAAATAATGATAGATGAGATTATCAAAGACTATTATAAAAAATTCATTAATAATTTAACTCAGAAATGTTTTGATCAGAATCCAGAATTAAAAGGGAAAGATCCAAAGGAAATATTTTATAGAATGTCCCCCGTTGATGAGGTTAAGAGATATATCGGTAGAACAGATACAAAAACTAAACATCTAAAAAAATTTTTTCACGATGTCAAATTTAAACATATATATTCTGTTAATCGAGATTCAATAATTCAATTCATTGTAGAATTAACTAATGAAATATATCCTGTAAAATGTCGTATTTGGATCCAAACACTGCTAGCCATAATTATTGAAAAAGATCTTCAGCATAAGAATCGGGAAATAGTAACGCAATCAAATGAAATTAAACAAAATATTGATAATATAATAAAAAGGATATGCAGAGTAAACCTCGATAAATGTCCGGAAAAATCTGACAAATGCTATTGTAGTAAAAAAAGTGATAAAAAAACTGGAATTGACCAATCGTTTAGGACAAAAATAAAAGAAATCAGAGATGCTGCATTGTTTTTAATCTCAGATTCATATAAACATGATATAAAAAAGTTCTATACGGGTTATAAAGTGATTAGACAAGTCTCATCAAGGATCGTCCTCAATTATATTGAAATGTTATCTTCGATTATGGATGAAAAATTATTACGTGGAGAAGAGCTTGATATGAAAACGAATCCAATCATACAAACAAAAGTAATTGAAAAACAGTCGAAAAAGAGATATAACAATATTAGTAGCCTTTGTCCAAATGGTTTAGGTGTTAAAATGTTAGTCAGAAAGCTTGGAACTATATTTAGAAGAAAGCAAGTCGAGACGAGTGCAAACTCCCCCACACCGAATGGATTTTCATTGAAACAAGATATCATCGATCTTATTAATAAAATAGATAACCCAGAAATAATAATAGAAGCATTATCATATGGATATATTGAAGTTAACGTACGAAGGCGTGGATCAACGTATCCAAAACTCCATACTTATACTTTTAATCGTATATTGTGTCCATATTTCGGTATCTCTATAAATTCGTTTAAATCTCCATTATCGATTTTAAAAAAACAAACTGACTTTCTAAATGACTTATGTAATACGAATTTATCTACAAAAGACCTATATGAATACTTTAAATTCCAAGACGATGATTCATTACCAAAAGAACAAAAGAAATTAGATTTATGGAGTGAATAAATTGTATCCAATCGAGGATGAAGATGTTTTTAAAATTGCATTAGGTAGTTCTATCTTATTTTTTTCATGTCTTAGCTTTGAAGAACGTTGTGTAAAGCTACCTAGACTAATATCAGAGAATTTTGATGGTGATATAATCTGGTCTCTTTTCTTTTTAATAGACAATTTGAGTTCGCAAAAAGAAGAATGTAGAAATATTCAGTATAAAATCGGCTCAAATTTATTGGAAGAGTTGAATATACAACTTAATATTCCCGAATACGATTTACATAATCCCTCCGTTATTAACTATTTAGTTGATACATTTTCCGAAGTTTTAAAGAAGGAATCAGAAATTGATTCAATAATAGTCGATATCTCTACGACACCAAAAAAAATCTTCATCCCATTTATCAAATGGCTGTTAGACGAAGAATTGAATCTACTCCAAAATAAAAATCTTTTTATTACCTACACAAAACCAGAACAATATGGCAGAAGTGAGATGGAGAGTGAACCTTTGATACCAGAAATACTTATAAATAATTTGAAGAATAAAGAGCACATTCTATGGGCTGTATTTTTGGGATTTAAAGCAACTTTTTTACAATTGATCTGGGAATTCATTAATAATATGAAAATGAAAATGAAAATAATTCCATATATTGGATTTCCGTCTTTTAGACCCGATTTCTTAGATCGAAGTTTAGTGTTACACGCAAAAGCTCTCGAGACTAATGAAGAATTATATCAAGCACTTAAAAGAAACACTGAATACTGCCCTACAGATGATCCATATGCTGTTTTCCATATAATTCGAGATCTTGTAGAGAAAAATGAAGATAAAGAAATTATCTTAACTGCATTAGGCGCAAAACCGATAACTTTAGGCGTTACTTTAGCTGCAATCGAATATGATTTACCAATAATTCATATCCAACCGAAAACATATCATAAAGATTATTCTAAGGGATTTAAAAAGAGTCATTTTTATTGGATATATAAAAGAAATGAATTGACATATATTTAAAAATAGTCTAAACTCTAAAGACCAATAGAGAATTCTATTAAATCCTTCTTTAAATAAAAAGTATAGAGGCTATCATATATTGAGAGTAGAAAAAAATACGTGCATATATAGCGTTTTTAAATGATATATCTGGAGAGGATATGGTTATCTCCTCTAAAAAACTAAATTAGTATAATAATGATCTATTTTTTTTGACGTTTCGTCAAAATAACGTCTTATTTTCTAAGTATTCCCCAACCACGCAGAGACCCGTCAAAATAAATGAATATAAAATGAATAATATCCAAACAACACAATAGACGACTTCATACATTTATTTCCTCAAAGTGTGTCACGATAAATTAAATCAATTATTCTGTGATCTATGATATTGACTTACCAATAACTCGTTTCTTCTAAATCCTTTTCATGATAGTATTGATGCTCAGCCTGTGATGAACAAACGTAAAGATTGCTTCGACGATTATCTTGTTTATTTCTGTTTTTATGATGCACTACTTCCCATGGTTTGAGTGGTCGACCCAGCATCTTCTCAGCCACATGCCGGTGAACTAATTTATTTGAATCGCAATATCTTTTATACCCTTTCGAATCAATATATACCTTAGCCATATTATAGTTCACCTCCATGTCCTCTATTTAAGATTCGTTTTCTCTTGAAATCTGCATAAAACATGTCACCGCTGTCATCTTCCACCCAATGTCCGTTCTCCGCAAAATAACCTTCAGAGATTCTCACGTTAATTAACTCCCATCCTTCTTTGCCGATCTCTGTATAAACGTCCGAGCGGTTGCAAGGCATTAAACCGTCTTTGTATTTTTTAGTTTCGTCCTTGATATAATACCAGGTTCCGTTATATTCACTCCAAGAATCGATTTTAGACTCTCTAAAAAGGTAATATGAGAAGATAGGGTTCCAATTGTCCTTTTTATAATAATATTTTTTCATTAGTTGATAAGTTCTATACTCCCAGATCTCTGAAATATCGAGGGATTCTCTGGATTCTGCTCTGAACCTTACAATCCTCCCTTTATTAATAGTTTGCCTGTTTCTTATACATGTTTTACAGATCGAAAATTTGTTATTGTAATTTTTACGATTTTTTATCATTGGATTAATTTCTACGACCTTTAATTCCTCTTCGGGATACTCTTTCCAGCAGTTTCGACAGCGATAACCGTCTCGGAAAAACACAATTTCATCTAAATCTTCTCTAATTCTTACGTTCTTTGGTCGCCCCCATGTGATAAAGACCTTTCCTTCATTCCTTAAGATGCGCTGGTTTATTGTGTTTTCGT
>WJKO01000086.1 GCA_014729055.1 Promethearchaeota archaeon
ACCAAGTCAAGCCAAATATTATTGTAGAACCGACTTGCGGGAAAGGATCGTTTATTAAAGCGGCAATCAAGTATTTTCCGGATGCTGAAGTTATAGGATTTGATATCAATAAGAAATATATCTCTGGACTTCAACGCGAATTACATAAAGTCAACCTAAACCGTAAACCACTTCTAAAAATCCAAGACTTCTTTGATATGGATTGGCTTTCTTTTTTTGAGGAGTTAGATGGATCAATTTTAGTGATTGGCAACCCCCCTTGGATAACATCCTCAGAAATGTCGCAAATTAATCGTTCTAATCTACCAGAAAAATCAAACATTAATAATTATAAGGGAATAGAAGCTATTACGGGAAAAAGCAATTTTGATATATCTGAATGGATGATTACGGCTTTATCAAATGCAATAAATAGATCTAACGGAACTATTGCCATGTTATGTAAACTAAACGTAGCGAGAAAATTATATCAGCATTATTGTAGACGTAATTTCAATTTAAGTCAATGTCAAATTGTTCTGATTGATAGTCAAAAACATTTCAATGCCTCTGTGGATGCATGTTTGTTCTTTGCTTCATTACGCAGAAATACTGGTAATACTAATAAAAAGAATATATCCATGAATAAAGATATACGCTGTAGAGTTATGAAAGATTTTAGTGGTAAAAAAATTCAAGAACTCGGCATGAGAGATGGACACTTAATAGCAAATATTAATTATTACGAGAAATGGAAACATTTATTGCATCTACAAGGTAAAAGAAAATACGTCTGGCGTTCGGGTATAAAGCACGATGCAGTGGCTGTAATGGTCCTTAAAAAAAAGGATTCTCTCTATTACAACGGATACGGAGAGCCGATTGCCATTGAATCCAAATATCTCTATCCTTTACTTAAAAGTTCTGATCTAGCACAAGGAACTGTTGATAAAACTGATAGATGGATGATTGTAACTCAGAAAAGAATTGGTGAAGACACAAACAAAATTAAAGATGAAGCACCACTAACATGGAAATATCTAAATAAGTATTCTGAGCGATTAGGAAGACGGGCAAGCAGTATTTACAAAAATAAACCAAAATTCTCAATCTTTGGCATCGGAGCATATACCTTTAAGAAGTGGAAAGTAGCGATTTCAGGATTCTATAAAACATTGGATTTTCGTTTAGTGTTTCCCATTGAAGGCAAACCCGTAGTTTTTGATGATACATGTTATTTTATCTCAACGGATAATTTTCAAGAAGCATTAAATATATCAGAAATGCTAAAACAAAGATGTGTGGAAGAATTTTTTCGTTCATTTATTTTTTGGGATTCAAAACGTCCTATCACCAAGACTCTCTTGAAGAAGCTCTCTATCAGCAAATTAAGGTTATGTTTTCTTGATCAAACTTGATAAAAAATTTATAACATAAATAGGATGCTCCAAAATATAGAAGAAAAAATTATTTTATCCATTTATTCATTAAAACCACGGCGTCTGTTGCGTCATTTCCGAATGCATCAGCGTCCACATGCTTACGCACTTTTTCATCAACAGCGCCTCCGCCGATCATTATCTTTACTCCATCTCTGAGGCCCGAGGATACCAAGGCGTCGACAGTTGCTTTCATGGAATCATATGCTAACGTCAGTAAGCCGCTCATCCCCACGACTTGAGGATTATTCTCTTTCACAGCTTCAACAAATTTATCTGGAGTTACATCAACGCCTAAATCGATAATTTTGTAATTTTTAGATGCCAGTAAACTTGTGACGATATTCTTCCCTATATCATGGACGTCCCCTTTTACCGTCCCTATGACGATCTTACCTTTAAAATCGGAATCATCCCCATCTTGTGTGCCTTTTTTAAATCCTAGCTTTTCCATTACGATATTCAATAATTCACCCGCCATGATTAATTCCGTTAAAAAGATCTCTTTATCTTGGAACATTATCCCAACTTCGTCCATAGCTTCTTTACAGATGTCCGCGATCCGTAAAGGATCTACATTATCGGCTAGCAATTCATCAACTTGATCTAAAACATCATCCTCTTCGAATTCCATTAAGGCATCATATAAGATTTGTTCCTTTTCGCTGAGTTCCATATTAGTTCCTCTTATGAGTTTTATAAGTTTTGTAGATTAAATAGATTTTATAGAGATTATATTTTACATTGGTTCTCATTTCTTTAAATAATTTTTTCCCAGCAATTTTTTACGCAATTCCTTTTCTCCAAAATCATTTTGTTTAAGGTTACTTGGTCAATTGCACAGTTTTTATTTGTCTGAATATATTTCCGACGTGCAAAATACCACTCACCTATGTCTATACTTCTCATGAATTGAGCACCTTGTTCCTTTGCATAATGGACAAGGTTACGTAATTCTTGCCGAACATCAAGATTTGAAAAGTGTGCAGGATGAAAAATAAAATGACACACACCTCGTATTTTTTTAACAGAATCTACAATGTCTTTTCCTGTATCTTTGGGACCCTGTAACCCCAGATCCTGCGATTGGAATCCTATTTCCAAACATTCAATAATTCGACCTTCTTTATCCATTGGTAACCAAGGGTGAGCTGTTCCAAACGGAAAGCCCAATGTCCCGCACTTAGACGGACCTTTGGATTGATCAACTTTAAATCCTAATTCTTCTAACCATATAAAGAATTCAATTCGACCTTCCCATCTGGTATAATGATTCTTATTTGAGTAAAACTGCTTCAGCGTCGTATTCTCCAGTGTTTCTTCAATTTGTTCCTTGAGGACTTCAAACGAGAACATATTTGGTATCTGATAGGATTGTGTGTCAAAATGAAATGCCAATTCATGACCGAATGACTCTATTTCCTCACATAATTTTGACGAGTAACCTGGTGGTATCAAACACCATGTGGTTTTAATGTCGAGGCTATTTATTTCATTGAGAAATCCTCTTGCTAATTTCTCATTATTTCCATCCGTATCGTGACTAATCATCATTACAAAATCCGCACCATTCGGCCAATGCATAATTCGCTCTATTTCAGCATTCGCATGATCAGCAGCAAAGTCAATCATCTTAGCAACCAAAGTCTTCCAAATATCTGCTACTGGTACTAAAAATGCATCGATTTTATGCTTTGAGATGGTTCGTCTGTCCTTTAGCCAGTCCAAAACAAGACCATCTTCACATTTTAAGATCCCATCGTCAATAGGAGCTCTTCCATCAGCGGGTGGTATTCCGTCTTTATCGATATATATACCCTCTTGGATATGTCTCACAGTTTTCGCCACGTCCGGATTAAAACTAATTGATATACCTTTACCACATTTTTTAACTGTTATAGCAGGATATTTTCTATCGGGTTTGCTATTCGGAATATAGGTTGCGATAACTATTGCATCTTCTAATTCCACGGGCAAACATCCAAAACCATGCAAAGGAAAATAATCAGTAGATAGTTCTCTATTAATTATATTATTTATAGATTGTTTCATTGGATTATCTGTATTATTATTTTCATCGAATTGTAAATATCCTTCACCAATTGAGTTATGGAGTGTCCCCCCGATGGGATATGGGTGCATTCCAAGAGGAATATAATTACAACCTAATATATCTTCTAAACCTTTAACTTCCCCAAATATTATTAATGATCCTCCATTTTCCACAAATTTAGTTATCTTTTTCTCGATTTTTCTCGATATCGTAATTGGACCATATATTACGAGAATCTTGGATTTTTTTATTGCTTTTTTTATCTTCTTCAATGGGACTAAATTGAAGAAATATCCTTGATCAATAAGTATCTCGGTAAAGTATAGAGGATTCCCTTGTGTTTTTCCGATGATAACTGATATCAAATTCTGTTCATTTTGATGATCCATAAAATAATTAACACCAGAAAACTACTAAATTTTTTTAAAATTAAAAAGAATGATAATCTATGGGGATTTTAGTTTTCATAAGTTATGCCACATCAGATGCACCAAGGTTTCAGATCTCTAAGATTGCCGAAACGCTGACTAATTATAATGAAATTGAAGACGTATTATATTGGCAAGAGGATATGCACGATAATATTATTAAATTCATGAATGATAATCTTGGAAAATGTGATGTGTTTTTATTGTTTTGTTCCCCAAATGCCCTCCGATCTAGTCCCGTGGAGAAGGAATGGACGGCGGCTGATGCATTAAATAAACCAATCATTCCTGTTTTTTCAAACAAAAATTATATTCCTCCTCTCTTAAGCTCCAGGCTAGGAATCGAAATTTTTGATGTATTTGATATACCCGGCAATGTTGAGAAATTATATGATCTTATATTGAAAAAATACGTGCCGAAGGAATCATCCACGATTCCAATTATGTTTAAATATAAAAACAACTCAGAAACAGTTATGGGCAAGAAAAAAGGGGCATTTATTGAGCCTTTGATTAAGTTTTGCATGAATGAAGGAATATCCGTTAAAAATGTCTCTTTAACAACACCTAATGAGGAATCCGTTTTAAATGATGATATTGACGAATCGGTTTCTTTAGTATGCTCAAAATACGGTAGTGAATTTGAAGTTGCTATCGAACGCATGCAAATTATCGCTAATTTTAAAATATGTATGGTGGGCGATAGAAAAATGGGAAAGACTCAGTTACTGCAATATTGTGTTGAGGGAAATTTTGATGAAGAGTATAAATCCAC
>WJKO01000087.1 GCA_014729055.1 Promethearchaeota archaeon
AACTACAGTTGCAAAATATATGATTTACTTGTCACAAAACCATGGAGTCAATTGTTGCGTTTCTTCGCCGCGAGATAAAGTTTATGAGGCAATAAAAATCACCGAAAAGGAAACTGGTGAGCGATTTCACTGGATCTGCACTCCATCAAGACGTTCATCTGCAAAAAATATTGAAAAAAATATTTGGAAACAGATAGATTGGTGTGAAGACCATAATGTGTCAGTTTGTGGTCCTCATCGTTCATATACGGACAAAGCATTAAATAAAGAACATCTTGTTATCGGAGGAGAGCTTGGGGGCGATTTACCTGTTGAAGATTTGTTAGCATATATTCGCGAGAAAGATATGATTCCATTGTTATCAACGCATTATATCGAAACTATTGAAGCAGTCGAGAAACAGAATTATGACGTGCCGCTGATTATCCAACCATTGAATAAAATTGGATTTGAATCAAATACGGAAGTGGAAACGCTTATCACGAAGATCCAGAGTACAAAAATACAAATTTTAAATATAAAACCCATGGCTGCTGGAAGATTGAAACCTGAAGTTCTAAGATGGAATTTAGATCAATTGAAAACAAATGATTTCCTCGCAGTAGGATTCGGAAAATACGAGTATTGCGTTGAAGATGGTAAATTAGTAGATGCATACTTAAATCAGAATGCAGAATTATAATTTTCTTATTTTTGATATAATTTTGCGATTTCGTTGAATATTTTGATAATAAGTCGTTTACTGGAACCTTCTTTGATTGAAAGCGGAACAATCTTAATTGTATCTCTGAGTTGATCTGGAATGTGTTCCACAAGACTATCCGCTATAATGTCTTCTGAAGAATGTTCTAAATCAATTTTATTAATTAGAATATAAATATTGTGAATATTTCTTGAATAAATCACGATATTTCTCATAAATTTCTTAAAAAATTTGACTACAATATCCCAAGTTTCAACTGCGCTAGCTACATAAAATGCCAATTCAAGCTCTGAGAAAATTACGTCTGCAAAATCACTAAAAAGCCTGTTTAATGAATTTATGGTTCCTCCTACATCCCAAATACTAAATGTTATCCTTTCATTAAGTGGATAAAGCAACCTTTCAATACCACGTGTAGGTTTTAAATGTTCTAAATGAGTAAACTTAATATTTTGGAATGTATTCCGAATTATAGCGGTTTTTCCGCTATTTGTAAAACCCGCAATTAATACCTTTAGAATAATTTTCTCTTGTTTTAGATCCATCTAATTGAAGAATATGATTTCAAATAAATATATGATTTTAGATTTTGGATTATAACATCTTTATAAATCCAGAAATCCAATTATTTTATGAGATAGACGGAAAACATAGGAGATAAATAAAATGTCCGATATTTATGGATATATGGGTAAAATATTATGGGTTGATCTTACGAAAAAGGAACTCAAAGAAGAAAAACCCGATGAAGAAATTTATAGGAAATATCTTGGTGGGTATGGACTAGGTGTATATTATATTTATTCCAGATTAAAACCAAAATGCGATCCTTTAGGGCCCGATAATATCATTGGTTTTTGCCCTGGATTGATGACGGGAAACGCTGCACCATTTACGGGTCGATATATGGTATGCGGAAAAAGCCCACTGACGGGAAAAGGTCCTTTGGAAGATGGTTCTAAAGGTACTGGAGGATGGGGTGATGCAAACTCTGGCGGTTATTTCAGTCCCGCAATAAAGCGGGCGGGATATGACGCAATATTCATAACAGGATCCAGTGATAAACCTGTTTACCTTTATATTGACGATGAACGTAAAGAATTAATTGATGCTGACAATATCTGGGGTAAGAATTTCAAAGAAGCTGATAAAATACTGAAAGAAAAACATGGAAAAATCTGTAAAACTGCAATGATTGGAGTTGGAGGTGAAAACCAAGTATTAGTCTCGGGAATAGTAAATGACGATGGAAGAATAGCTGCCAGAAGTGGACTCGGTGCAGTTCTTGGTGCTAAAAAATTCAAATGTATTTGTCTTAAGGGAAAGAAAAGAACTGTTATAAAAGACAAGGAGAAAGCCAAAGAGCTCTCCAAATCTTATAATAAACAACTTCGCAAGAAATTAAATGATAAACTCATAAAAATAATTCTTAAACAAGCATCTAATTTTACTGGTTTAATGCGTACAATCAATATCCCATTATCTATTGCCGGAAAAATCACATCAATTGGAACTAAATTATTTCCAAATTTCCTCAGGGAATACGGAACGACATGGTTTACGGATATATGTTTAGGTTTAGGAGACAGTCCAGTTAAAAACTTCAAAGGATCCATAAAAGACTTCCCACAGAAAAAATCTAAGAATTTCACCTATGATCGTATTGAAGAATATAAAGAAAAACGCTATGGATGTTATAGCTGTCCCGTTCAGTGTGGAGCAATCCTAGATGGCAGTCAATTTGGTCTGGCGGAAACTCATAGACCCGAGTACGAAACAATTCAAGCATTTGGTAGTTTGGTTATGAATGAAGATCTAGAAGTGATAATAAAAGTAAACGAATATCTAAATATGACTGGCGTCGATAGCATTTCCGCGGGAGGTATCGTTGCTTATACGCTTGAATGTGTAGAAAATGGTTTATTAAAGAAAGAAGACTTTAAATGTGAGGAATATCCAGATGGATTTTTACCAACTTGGGAACACTCTGAAAATATACTCCCCTTATTGAAAATAATTGTAAATCGCGAAGGGATAGGAGATGTCTTGGCAAATGGTGTTAAGGAGGCATCAAAACATATTCCAAATTCTGAACAGTTTGCAATTAATGCAAACGGTCAAGAATTGCCCTTACATGATCAGCGTCTTATGCAAGGTTTGGGATTAAGTTATTTGACGGATCCCACTCCAGGGAGGCATACTGCAGCAGGGACGGAGTTTATGAGTATGGGACCAATTAATGCTTTCGTAAAAGGATTAGATGTAAGTGCATCAAAGAAACCGCAAAAGCTTGCGAAAAATCAAGCAAGAATTGCAAAATTCGCTCAAGCTTTTAATGCAATGGGACTATGTATTTTTTCTGCATGGTGTGGCCATTACCCGCTATTTGAATTTATGGACGCATTCTTTGGTTGGACTATGGATCTTGATGAATTTTTGGAAATTGGATGGAGAATCCAAACTTTACGACAGATGTTTAATGCAAGAGAAGGAGCAATCCGTCATGAAGTGTCAAAAAGGGCTATTGGTGATCCTCCTCTCACTGAAGGACCGTTGAAAAAAGTATCTCTGGATCTGGAGGAGAAAGCACAATTATATTACGACAGCATAGGATTTACGAAAACAGGGATACCTAAAAAAGATACTCTAAACCGCCTCAATCTGAAATTTTGTGTTAAGGATTTAAATGATGCAATTGGTCGTCCTGAGCCTCTGGTCAACGAATATTTAGAATCAAAAGATTAAAATAATGATATCACATTCTTCTTTTTCTTATTTTGATTATCTATTTGTTTTCAATAATTATTCATTATTTTACTTTTTCGTGGAAATTAAATATATGATTTTAGAATATACGTCATGTCGCTGTTAGAACAACAAGCCCAACTTGAACGAGATAAAAATGTTACACGAATTCCATTCAAACGCAATTACCTAAACTGGCGCATAAAGCCCACATTATATCGCGTTACCGCTGATGATATGATCAAATTTAGTAAAAGTATCGGTTGTACGAATCCTAAATATACTAAGATACCCAAATTAAAGTCAGGTTTTGTTGATTTTGGTGGAGTAAAACCCCATCCCATGTATCCTAGCTGTTTTACCATAAAACCAGTTTTTAAGCTACAAAATATAGAACATAAAATTACTAAACAACGACTGATAACCGATACGAGAAAATTTTTGCATGCCAGCCATAGATTCATATATAAGGACATTCATTTGATACGACACGGTCAGCTTCTCTCTACAAATGGAGAGGTAG
>WJKO01000088.1 GCA_014729055.1 Promethearchaeota archaeon
CGATTTCGCAAGCTTTTCTAATCGACTTTACACACCGACAAAAAAGATAACTCTATTTCATGAAAACAAGACAAGAATAGCCATAAGACTTAAAAGGGACCTCTTCTTCTTGTATTTTATGCGTAAAACACAAAGCAGAAGAGTTAACGTCCCAATTAAATATAAGCAGCCCACCCTATTAAAATATGATCCTTCTCTCCCCGAACCGACTCCCAAGAGCCTTGTGCGGCAGATCGAGCAGCTGGATGAAGAGAAAGTAGATTCACGCTACAAGTACCATGTCACACCGGAAAACATTGTTGAAATTGAAAATATGCACTGTCTCGACTGCGGACGGCGTCTCGTGTATAATGGATTTAATAATAGGTTAATAATCCTTGACCGTAACCTCGGCATTCATCGACTGAGAATTCATAGAAAGCGTTGCAGATATTGCGGCGAAATCAAGCCCGATTACTCGGCTCTTGCTCCGAAATACGGGAATTACCACGAGAATTACAAACGCATGTCCCGTCAAATGTACATGAACACGATAATCCCCGCGAAAGTTCGGTCCGTATTTCAGATCTGTTTTGATATTACCATTGCCCATAGCACCATCGTCCGTTGGGTTAATGAGGTTGCGGAACCGCTCAGAGAACACTTGCAGTCGACTCCTGTACCCAGAAGCGGTTATTTCGGATACGATGAGATCCACATGCTCGTGGCCGGAAATAAAAAATATCAGATAAATATAATAGATTTGGAAACAAAATTCATTGTAAATGCGTTAATTGTCAATGCTGCAAATCAAGATTCGGCAAAACGGGCGTTGCAAGATTGTAAATATAACCAAAGGGGATTAATTATCAAGGGAATCGTGAAGGACGGTAGTACAATATTTGGCAACCTTTTTATGAAACACGGGTGGAAACACATCGACTTACAATTGGGTATCATGCATCTAAAATGGAATATAGCGGGATATGTCAAGGCATATCTGGGAATCTTTCGGCAATCCCGAAAATCAGTCCCTAAAGATTGGGCTTGGCTTTTAAAAGAGTTTTATAACATAATTGACAGCGCTAATGAGACAGAATTCCATATCAGGATTGTAAGAGTGGCAGGCATTGTCAAGACCCTTCCAGGCGAAAAAGTAAAGTATTTGATACAAGCCATCCGCAAGTTGCACATAAAGAAGGATAAAATTCTCACACATACCAGAAACCACCGCTTAGACTCAACAAACAGCCTTGTGGAAAGCCAGAATAGACGGTTCGAGCGATATACGCCGTTTAAACGGAATATGATGAAAATGTCCGGCGCTCAACGGATCTCGGATTACATTCGTTTTAAACGCAATCTTAACCTATTTACACCGATCTTTGAGCACTTATCATTGCAATTTGAAGAGATCAGGTCGCTATTGTTGAAATTTTCGGGAACACCTCGTGAGTATGGACGTGTTTATTCGCTACGCAGCACCTATAACAAATATATAAGGTGGTACGAGAAATATAGGGAAATCTGGACCCAATGGTTCCGCAAATTTTAACACAATCGAAACCTTAAAAAAGGAAAACATCATCACTCACATTAGTAACAACCCACAATAAATAATGCTATCGATATGAAAGATAAAGTAAAACAACTCCCATATAAATTTGTCAATTATTGTCAAGTATTCTTAATGATACGGATGCCGAACTTGGCAAGTCTGTCTGGTTAATATGTCATTAGATTTAGCGATAATCATAAATGACCACTTGACAACGATTTCAAATGTTTATATTACATTCTTTTTATATTTTTCAACTTTAGCAAAGAATTCTTTCTTAGGAAGTAAAATAATGTCTGTAATATTTACACTGTTCTTAGAATTATTCATATGTTTTATTAAATCACGCAATATATTAGAGATAAGGTAAGAATTGGGGTTAAATATCATAGAAATTATAGGGGATTGTTACTGAAATTATTAGAAATATTGTAATTCGTAGATATAATGCATCTATAACAATAATATGAACAATTATATAAATCGTAACAACAATTGCTATAATATGGAAGAAAATGATCTTATTAGTAACAGTATCTCGTCTGTTATTGAAAAATTAAAGAAATATTCAGACGCTGTAATTGAAGATACAATTCAACAATTATTAAAAATTAAAACAAGCAAATATAATTATGAAAACTTGAAAATAAAAAAAATTATAACTAACGAGAATACTTCAGAAAATAATCCCGCTCATTCATTGAATTTAGATGGCAATAACTTCAAGATTGAGGGAGAAATTGGCATGGGAAAGACTACTTTTTTTGATAAAATATATGATATTTTTATACAACCTAAAAAATATGGAACCCCCATTAAAGGATGGAAAAATACCTCATCATTGATCTTAAAATCAAGTGAAGTAGAATATCAGATTGATATAAAATCTAACTCAGTGGATAGAACATCACAATTATTAATAAATAGTCAAAATGATCTTAACAAATTAGAAAATCTTGGTATTTTAAATAATATAGTGAATTGTGCTAATTTCA
>WJKO01000089.1 GCA_014729055.1 Promethearchaeota archaeon
ATTATGACTCATCCTCAGGTCCTGAAGCAGTGCAAATCTACTCTTGCTAAAAAGTATCCTGATTTGAAAAAGATTTCCGGCAAGGAGGAGCTGATTGATCATGCTAAGGTTGCCAAGGCTCTTTCCAAAGGTGAGTTGGGTGATAATATCGCTGTTATGGGGCCAAAGATCTTAGCTGATATTTATGATTTTGATATCATTGAAGGGAATCTTCAAGATGATAAGGAAAATTTTACTAGTTTTCTTTTGGTGAAGCGTGTTTAGTAGATGATAATTTTTTTGTAAAATCGGTTGCATTTTTCATATATTGTTGCTATAGTACACACATTGTCGAAAAATTAAATGAGCAAAAACGTTTCTAGACAATTTATTATGATTCTCCTTATTAACCTCATTATGGTGGGGGTAACTAATTTTGGAGGTCAAATATTCTAGAAACTAATTAAATAATTTTAAACACAGACCTCCGAAAGGAGGTTTTTTTATTGCCCATGTTCCTGAGCATTGCGAAGGATTACATGGGCAATACCCACCGAAACTCGAAGAGTGAAGGTGGGTAGGTTTATCACCGAAGCTAAATCATCCGAAACTTTAGTAAAGGATGAGAGCGAAGGTGGATAGATGAGGAGAAACATTATGGCATTACAAATCACCGAACAACTTAATCCAATGATAGTTGATGCAATCTTTAATGGAGAAGGAACAAATAAAGCTTCGACGGCTATTGTCAATCTAGCAGAACTTGATCAATATATGGATTTAGCCGGAATAGGAGAATGGAATTACGTTTCAGCCCCTACGACGGGAGCTGCTCGATGGGTTAATGAGAATTGGATTGCAGTTGCTCCTGCCTCAAGTAAACGAAGACAAAGACACGAAGGCCAAGGTGGAGAATATTACACTGCAAGAAATATAATGGATACACGAAGTGAGTTAGGAGAGATTGCAGTATTGGGAATTGAGTCTGACAATATCCAAGAAGCTAGCCTTTTAACACGAACTGACCTAGATAATATAATTGGAACAAAAGATAGATCAGCACAGTATCTATTGAAGGGGCCGGAACTCGAAGCTACAGCTCTTGGGGAAGTGGACGATGCAAGTCCAACATTTTTGCCAGAATCCAGATATGAATTAAATAAAAGGCAATTTGAAACAGGAGCAGACATTCCTTTTAACGGAAATTTTTCTAGTAAAATGGCAGATCATTATCAGTTCTTAGTAAGTGAAGGGAGAAGATCTGGTGTACTTCCAGTATTAACAAGTACTCATACTGCAGAGGCAAGGATTGACGATCTTGCTATCACTGAAGGTGCTTATGTTCGTTTTATGGCAGGAGATTTACACTATAATAATGTAATAGCTGGTTTAAGCCATTTGGAAGATTTTGACCGAGATGTTCTATATACTTGGAATCAAGTTGCTAGAGCTCTTCAGTTTGATAATGTTCGGGAGTTGCTTCAAGAGCATCCTGATTTAAAGTACTGGTTGATGAATTCGATGCATTTAGCTGGAAATATGGAGACATATGAAAATGGAAAGGGTTCTCATATTCTATTTAAATCTACAGGAAATGCATTAACCATGTATCGCAATATTATGAATGCTCCATGCTATAGCGGAGGGACAGTATTTGGTGAAGATATTCATACAGGGGGAGAAGTAGTTGAAGATGCAAGAGAAGTACTAAGAAATATTATGATGACTTCATTGCCTGGTCGGTTAATTGGGCGGGATGAAAATAGAGTAGAAGCTATGCAAAATGCTCTTATTGAGGGAGAAATAAATATTTTGGATAGGGCAGCTCAACCTATTGAGTTCCAAATTGATGGAGAGACTGTAACTCTTACTGCAATACATGGAGATGTGCGTTGGAGGATAGGGATACCTATAGCAAAATTCATTAAAGTTCAGAAAAATTACAATGACTTAATGGCAGCAGGACAAACTGATGAAGCTAGTACTATCTTAACTGGTTTATCAAATAGTATAAGAATAGAATATACTAGTCGGCCTACTACTCCAGATTTTAGAAAATATGATCAGTCCGTTGCGATACAAGAGGTTCTAATGTTAGCCTCAAGAATAAGTGTTGCGGAAGGATATGAAGATTTCGTACAGTGGATGTGGGATCGTGGAATATTAGGTGATTTGAGTGCAAGAGACATATATGAACAGACAACTACAACTGGTTTATATCAAGAAGCAAAAAGGTGTCTTCATGGGAATATGCCATTAGACAAAATAGGACAATTAGGGAGAATGGTTGATTTGGTTGAAAAATATGCTACTGATAGAAACCCAAATTATAATACAGACGTATTTGAGAAAGCTAGATTGGGACTCGTCGGTTTGCAAGCTGAAGGATTGAGTCAAAGTCTAAGTGTTGTTCAAAGGTTTAATATATTCAGGGAAGACTCTACTGCCTATCGAAGTTGGGGCCATTTTGTTAATTCTTTAGAGGACAAAGAAGTACGTGAACTATTATGGTATTTAGAAAACAACGCACAGGTTATTATTCCGAATCGAGAGGAATGGTTAGATAAAAGAGGATATGATAGATCTAGACTTGCTTTTGCAATGACTGATTTATCTAGTAGACAATTCGCCCAAGCAGCATAATTAACTTTACTTATTAAAGAAACAACAATGATACTCTTAGTCCAATTCCGAACAGACATGACAGGATGGCATGAGGTAAAATGCGTTTATGGTAATGCTGGGATTGATTACCATC
>WJKO01000011.1 GCA_014729055.1 Promethearchaeota archaeon
AATTTGAAATCCCTTAAACAAAAAAAGATACAAGAGCAGCAAAAACTAGAAAAAGTGCAAAAAATGAAGAAATCTGCACCTGAAAAGAAGGATAAACGCGAAGTTCCTGAAGATATTGAAGTTAAACCCAAGGAAAGAAGGCATAGAGAAATTAAAAAAGCTGAAAAGAAACCAAAAGTAGAGAAGGAACAACCAGAGAAGAAAAAAAAGAAGAAAGCGAAGAAGAAGGAAAAATCAAAGAAGAAAGCAAAGAGGAAACAATCAATCAAAGAATCAGAAAAGAAGAAAGAATCAGAGAATAATACGAAGAAGAAGGTAAAATCGAAGAAAAAACAAGCTAGAAAAAACCCCAAGACGAAATCAAAGAAGAAAAAACCCAAAAAATCGGAGAAAAAGAACGGAGGTAATAAAAATGAATAATAAACAAATACTTAGTTCAATCGTATTATTATCCATAATTTCTCTCGGAATCTATGGCTCTATATTTTCAGATGATATTATCTTAAATGATAATTCCAGCACTGTTAATGGACCGTTAAGTTCAGATATAGACGAAAACGGTGTTTTTTCAGATTCTGGAAGTTCTCTTGTTTCGGTGGAATATGCTCAAGGTTCAAATGATTCCCAAGATATACCCGCCTTTGATTCTGGCGGTTCCAGTAATGGATATATAAATACACCTCCGTTATGGACTGGCTATAAGTTATTTGCTAACATTACAGAATTAACAGACGAGGCTGCTTGGGAAGATGATGGAGAGATTAATAATGGCTATACCTACTGGACTTATTCAGAAAATGATTATGATGATGATACCAATCCGTTAACAAACGGTTCTAATACAAATGAAGATGCATGGGGTTATATTGCTGACTCTGGCGAGACACCATCTGGTTCAGAGGGAAATTCTTTATTCGTTCATCAAGGATTCTTAGCACCTGACTTTTTTAGATCAGCTTATTATTCTAGTTTCCAGCAGAGTGTTTATGTTGATCGAAAGGATGTGACTGAAGCTAAATTATCATTTTGGTATTGGACAGACCACTCTGGTCATGGAATAAGCCATTTCTTTGCCAAAATTAATGGATATAAACGACCTTATTATATTTTTGAACCATTACAACCTAATAACACATGGACATATGCAGAATTCTCTATACCCATAGCAGAAGTTTCGAATTATATCACAGCACCGGGCACAGTGGATATAGAAATTGGAATTCAATGCACTTTAAATAATCTTGGAGCTGATTCAAGTGATGGCTACATTAATAGTAATGCTTATATTGACAATGTTACGCTCTCTTTAAAGGGTAAAGCCTATCCCTCGCAAGTTGAATTAAATATGAGTGATGAAATCGTTGATGATGGGGATGATTATGGAACCGGGAATCTTACAATAACTGGGTCATGGTATAATCCTTCAGCAACCAGTTATAGTCCTACCGTGATAACGTTCGAGACAGGAAATTCTACTAATGTTGAAATGGTTTTAGATCTAGATCAATATACTACCAGAACTAAATCAACTCAAGATAGCGATGGTAATCCAAACACAGAATTCTTTACTGAACATGGCGCTGGTGTCAATTGGACGGTCTATTATTATGGATTAGTGCCAGATGGATATGAAGATTATAATTTTACGATTACTTATCCGAGTGATTGGGATATTTGGGCTGCATACGATCCAACACCAGACGAAATACTAACTTCTTTATCAGTGGGATCTGGTAATGTAGGTGTAGGTACTACGGCAGCGAGTAAAAATTCTGGAATTTGGAGATTCGAATTTAATTCGACAAATTATGTTAATGATATTAAAATCTATAGAAATACCACGATTGATCCCAGCGGTGCCGCAAGTGATTGGACTGAGACCTCTGAATTTTATGCAGGAGACTATTTAAACGTCACAGCTTATATTAAAAACGATGGGATTGTTACTAATTTAGTAGATACACAAGCTACATTGACAATTAAGTTGCCCGATGGCACAATTTGGGATGAAGTCATCAGCTATGCATCTGTGACTAACCAAGGTGAAGGAATCGCCAATTTTAGTAGAATCTATTTACCTACCTCCGGAGCAAATTATCAAGTAGGAGACTATGAAATATTTGTAACTTGGAATAATTCATATTCTTCATTTGGTTTGAATGAAACTGGTGTATATAAAGCATCTTGTAGCTTGTATCACTATTCAAAATTAGACCCTGAACAATCGCTATTTACAAATTTTGTGGAAGGGAGTGTAGCTAACCTCAGAATTGACTTTCAAGATAATGGTAATGGTGATGCAATTAGAGGAGCTACTTGTTATTTTGATAATCTCACAGGGCAAACACAATCTATGGATGAGATTTCCCCCGGACGATATTATGCGCAAGTGAAAGCACCTAATATAAATCCAGGTGTAAATACAATAACGGTATATGCAAATCATTCGCTATATAAAAATATAACAGTAGACATTACATTTGAAGTCTATATTAAAACTGATCTCGAGGCGGAAGAATACCCCGACATTTCACAAGTATGGGGTGAAAATGTAACCATTAATCTTAATTATAGGGAACTTACGAGCGAAGATGGTATTGAAAGTGCTACGATAGTTAATGATTGGATTGGAGATAACTTCATTACTGATCTAACTGGCGGATCATACTTACTTGAATTAAATACAAGTACGTGCTCGCCAGGTGATATCTATCAAATTACAATTTCAACAAATGATTTTGGTTATGTCGTTTCGAGTCTTATCATTAATATTGAAATAACACAGAGAAATTCGCAATATACTCTATATTTAGAGGGACAAGATAAAACTGCGGAAAAATCAGTATCTCTATTATACCAAGAAATTCTTGATATTGATATAGACTATTACGATTCGCTCAATACTTCAACAATTATTCCAGCACAAGTCGTATTGCAAGGAGTCGGAGCCGGAGACATTTCAATAGATTATGATACTGGGCTTTACCGGGTGGACTTAGATACGACTCTGCTTGGTGTTGGCGTTCATTCGCTCGTTATAAAAGCCAATAGTACATTCAACAATCCTAAAACCATATTAATATCCGTAACGGTTCAATCAAGAACTACCGATTATTCATTATTCCTGAATACGTTTGATAGAACTTTGTCTAAGAAAATCGATGTATATGCATTAACTAAACTTAATATAACAGTCGATTATTTTGATTTAGGTTCCGGTATTACAATTAATCCTGCCACATTAAGATTACAAGGCGCAGTTCCTAGTGATCTGTATTTAAGTTATGAAAACGGGTTATATAACTATTCTTTAAACATGGATGTTTTGGGTATTGGTACCCATTCATTAACCATTGTTGCAAATGCTAGTAATTACGACCAATTATCATTCCAATTCGAGGTTACAGTAAAGACACGACCTACTGATTATGAGTTGTATTTAGATACAGAAGATAAAACTCTAGAAAAATCAATTTCTAAACCATATCAAACTACATTAGATGTAGCCGTTGATTTTTTTGATGCTAACACGAGTCAAATTTTAGGAGCGAATATAGTTTTGCAAGGCGTACCAGGTGGAGATATAACTTTAAGTTATTCTGGTGGATATTATCAAAATACATTTGACACTGGATTATTGGGTATTGGAATACACGAACTGACGATAAGTTGTTCTCGCTCAAAATTTGTACCTAAAAATTTCTTATTAACTCTGATCGTGACTGAACGACCAACGGATTATGTGCTATATCTAAACGAAACTAATAAAAATGTCACAAAAACAATCAATGCACCATTACAAACATCCGTAAATGTTAGTGTTGATTTTCGGGATATATTTGGCGGCTTTGCATCAATACCAGGCGCAACGGTTTTATTAAAAACACAAGGTGCTGAAGACGTTACAATGAATTTAGACAATGGATTATATCAACATATTCTGGACACGACTTCTTATTCATTAGGAATTAAATATTTCACAATAGTCTTGAGTAAAGTTAATTACACACAACGTTCGCTACAGTTTTCGATTAATCTTGAGAAACGCCAAACGGGCTTAACTCTGTATTTAGACGAAGAAGATAAAACTCTGACGAAAACGCTTGCTGCTCCATTGAGAAAGATAGTCAACATTAGTATTAGATATTATGACTATTTGAAAAGCAGTACACTTGGTTCCGCCGATGTTAGACTTGTAGGATTTAGTGAAGATCCACTAGAAATGGATTTCATTAATGGGGTCTATCAGATATTAGTCAATACATCTGATTTGGGCTTAGATGAACATTATATTACGGTTAGTGCAGTCGGGTCAATTCATAAACAGAATTCCATTCTCATTACATTAGATGTGACAAAAATACCCACAGAGATTTCAACATCCGAGGGCGAAGATACGCTTGATTTCAGTATCAAAGATAACACAATTACATTGCAAGTCTCAGTAGTCGATACCCTTTTTGATAAACCCATTTATGGTGCCGAAGTGTCTTATAGTTCATCCTTTGGATCTGGAATTCTGTCAGATGAAGATAATGATGGTAATTATACAGTAACGATAAAAAATCCTGGTGTTGGTGTGTATTCGATTCAAATAAACGTCTATAAAGGAAACGAATATAGCTTTAAACTCTATACTATCACAGTTAATGTTATTGATGATACCGAGAATGTTCCAGACTATACGTTATATATCTTAATAGGTATTATAATAGCTCTTATAGTAGGTCTGGGTCTATATCAAACAATATATAGATATCCAAAGGTGATACGAAAATTACATAAAATTGATTCTTCAATTAAAAAGAAGCAACCCACCAAGGTAACCATAAAATCAATGAGCGATGCTATCTTCGATGAGTATAAAAAAGTCGTCAAACCTGAGTTACCAAAATTGCCTCTGGTAAAAATTGAACCTAAGGTAGAGAGAGATATATCAGAAATTGAGGAAAAAGCAGAGAAAAAAGAGGTTCCAGAAGTAGCAGAGAAAGTGACGGAAAAACCAAAGAAACTGGAAAAGATCGAGAAGAAAGAGAAAGCAGAAAAGGCAGCTAAGAAACGGGTTTCCAAAGCAGAAATGAAAGAAAAAGAAAAGCCAACAAAGAAAGAAAAACGCGAGCGCAGTATCTTAGAGGACGTTAAGAAAGCTGAAAAAGAACAGAAGAAGAAGGAATTCAAACCCAAGGACAAGAAGTTTCAAGCGAAACCAAAAGTTATGGCTTTACCAACAGCAAAACCAAAGAAGGCTTCAAAGAAAGATTCGAAAAAGAAGAAGTCAAAAAAGACATCATCAAAGAAAAAATCTAAGAAGACAACTGAAGAGAAATCCAAGAAGAATTCAAGTAAAAAAACGCAGAAGTCATCTAAAAAACCATCCAAAAAGAAATCTGCTAAGAAATCATCTAAGAAGAAATCGACCAAGAAATAACATTTTTTTATTTTCCCTTTTCTTTAAATAACTGAAGTTGTGATTGAAATAATGTGTAGGATTCGATTCAAAATATTCCTTATTTTTACGCTTTTTATTACATATTTTGCAATTACAAATGTCATTAATCCACCAAACGCTAAATATAGCAACCATTATAATCAATTTGAGACACCCTCAACCCCAAACGAGAGTTTAGAGACATCAATTATTCCGGATTCATACAAATTCTCACGACAAGCCGCCTACGGTTATGCATTGCAGTGGTATAATGACCGAAACGATCATTATAATGATTTTTCAGGTAGTGGTGGTGATTGTGCAAATTTTGTATCGCAATGTTTAATAGCGGGCGGATTATCTTTGCATAAAGGGACGGATGGTGGTGGCTATGGTGTTTATCCTGATCAAGATCGCACGATCTCAAGTTATGGCACAATTCCCTATTGTGATTACCTCGATCTGCATCTACGAAATTATCAAAATACATCTGTTACATATACCACAGACGATTTTCCATCAGTTCCAGATGAAATTACCCTCGGAGATGTCGTTATCTTCGGTGAAAAAAATGGAGATAAATACAAACATGCAATGATTGTAGTGACTGATAGCGGCTCCACCGTAGGGTTAGCTGGGCATTCTTCAAACAAGTGGGATGAAGACTTTTTCACTGAACTTTCATATTTTTCGTGTGCGACATTTTACCATATCAACGATGAACAAGCCGAATATTATCGTTTTCAGATTGATGCGATTACACTTAATGTCCGAGTCGGTCCGGGTAAGAATGGAATGGATCCCGCACAATATTATCAAGATATTGGAAATTTACATGATGGGGAAGAATATATCGCGTTTGAATATGCTTTTGATGACAACGGTAAAGTATGGTGGCATTTTTGGTTCGATGATAGATGTGCTTGGTGTGCAGCTTCATATACGGAAAATGTCACGGCTATAAGTTCCAATCAACCCATAGAAGTAGATGTTACAACCGCTTTAAATGTTAGAGATGGACCTGGAACGGGATATTCCGTATATGGACAAGTTTATAACGGAATGCGATTTGTTTCGGATGATTTATCTGGAGGATGGTATAGATTCTGGTATGGTGGTGCTCAGAAATATAGTTCTGGCAACTTTTTCATTGAATTGGAAGAATATAATCCATATGAACCTCCAGAACCAGTCAATCAAACTGTTATGGGATTTCTGCCTCATTATTTGGATCCTAATCAAAATTTTACTCCTTTGACTCATGTAGCATGGTTTTCCGTGGAGATGAACTCAGATGGCAGTATTGCAGACCTAAATGGATGGCCCGTCACAAGTGTGATTGATGATGTTCATAATGCTGAAAGGAGAATTGTATTAACCGCTACTTTATTCAGTAGCACCGACATTCACACATTGATTTCTACCTCGTCATATCGTACGAATGCTATTTCTAATTTACTGATGCAAGTACAGAATGGAAATGCAGACGGGATTTGTATTGATTTCGAACATCCCAAAACATCAGGCGATGATGCATATTTAGTGGATTTTATGTCTGAATTAAACAGCACTTTCAAGGCAGCAAATGAAAATTATCATGTCAGTTTATGTACACCTTCAGTAGATTGGTGGGATACTTATGACTATGGTCTGCTGTCACCTCATTTAGATGCATTTTTTATTATGGGCTATGGTTATTATTATTCAGGATCTGATAATGCAGGACCGACGTCTCCGCTAGCAGGTGGAAGCTTTAATTTGGTGGAAACGATAACTGATCATTTGGAATTAGGTGCTGAAAAATCGAAATTGATACTTGGATTGCCTTTTTATGGATATGACTATCCTGTTTCGAGCCAAAACAAACACTCATCCACAACTGGTATTGGGGATGCGGTAGGATATTCGGAGAATATTGGATTAATCAATTCATACAGCCCTGATATTAATTACGACACTACGTACGAAACTCCTTGGTATAATTATTACTCAAGTGGTTGGCACCAAGTCTGGTGTGATTCCTATGATTCCTTATCGGTCAAAATAGATTATATTATCGATGAAAAATTAGGTGGGCTTGGAATTTGGGCGTGGGGACTGCAAGGATCCCAAACCGATATTGAGGAACTGATCTATGAGAAATTCCATTTTGACAACATAGCTCCAACGGTCGAAATTATTTCTCCGGTAAATGATACTATATTTAGAGAAAACCCAATTACAATCGAATGGGAAGGAACTGACAATATTGCTATTGATAGTTATGCAATATCGTGGGATAACGGAGAATTCTGGGATCCACTAGGAACGGATACAACGTACATCGATACTCTAAGCGAAGATGATTATGTCGTGACTATAATGGCAAATGATACAAACGGCAACAACTCAACCGATTCTTTGTCATTTAGTGTGAATTTGACGACTGATAGTATTCCTCCCGAATTAGATCTTATAAGCCCGTTAAATGAAAGTACTCAAACTACGAATTCAGTATATATAGAGTGGAGTGCAACAGATAACGTTGCAGTAGATTGTTTTAGCATATCTTGGAATGATGGAATAGACTGGGATAATATGGGATTAATATCATCTTTCACCACCGATTTAGAAAATGGCGATTATGAATTACTCATTTGCGCTAATGATACGAGCGATAATAATGACACCATCAAGATTGTATTTACAGTAGACGTTCCAATTGATACACAGCCACCAGATATCGACATTCTTTATCCTAATAATAATTCAATACTTGACCATAGTGAATTAATGATAGAGTGGACGGGTATGGATGATATAGCAATTGACTATTATTTAATATCTTGGGATGGAATAGAATGGGAATATATGGGTCTTTGTATGCTGTATGAATGCGATTTGGATAATGGAAACTATGATTTCTATGTTATGGCTAATGACACGAGCGGAAATGTGAATCAGACCATGTGCAATTTTTCGGTGTTTGTTGATTATGAGTTCCCCGAAATCATACTAATAACATCCATCAATAACACAATCATAACTCAAAATGACATTTTAATCGATTGGTTTGCAACTGATAATGTTGAGGTAAATGAATCTATGATTTCATGGGATGAAGGACAGACTTGGATCTCAGTAGGAGATTATAGTGAAATAAGTCAGACTCTCCCAGATGGATCTTACCATTTAATGATTAAAGTGAATGATACAAGCGGGAATGAGAGCATCTGTCATGTATTTTTCACAATTGATACTCAAGATCCCGATGGAAATGATAATCGATGGATCCTATGGTTTATCTTAGGTGCAATCGCAGGGGCTTTAATACCAGTAACGATATTAATTGTAAAGAAAAAGCGAGAAACTCGTGAGCTGGAAGAAGACGAGTATTGGCATATAGAAACTTAATATATTTTTCAATATATTCTCCCATAGACAACTTTCTATAAATATCGTTTAAACATATCCATTGAATGATCAATAAACTGTTTAAGTTTGTCTCCTCTAAATCCATGTCCAGATCTTTTTACACATTCTATTTTATGGTGTTCATCTTGTGGCATTTTAGAATAAGCATGTTTTGACCATTTAGGAAACACGGCGAGGTCTGTTGTTCCTTGTATAATAAGAGCGGGTGTATTAAAGTTCGCGAGTTTTACATCAATGGCTTCAGGTGGTTTTTGAAAAATTTCGTCGATAAACTGTTGATTTATTGTGACTTTTTCATGTTTTTTATTTGAAAATCGTATTGGTTTTTTTAAAACTCTGAACCAAAAACCAGCAAATGATTTTCCAGCTTTTCTCACAATTTTTGTCATATAAAATGCGGGAGCCCAAAAAACCGCTACTTTTCGGTCTGGCAAGTCTGCAAGTAAGGATGTAATACCTCCCATGCTTAATCCTAAAGTCCCTATGGAACTATATCCCTTATTTTGAGCCCATTTATAGACATCCTCAAGGTTTTCTATCTGTTTCGATAATAAAACGGGTTCGCGTTCATTTTCGCCATATCCGGCAAAATCAATTGCCACTGCGTCAATACTATTTTCATTCAGCTTCTTTGCCATTGGAGGAAATCGTCCAGCCTCAAGCTTATCGCCCGGAAATCCGTGTAATAAAATCACAAGAGGTGGCTTTTTTATTTGATGAACGTCCGTTTTATAAAAGTTTGCAATTAAGACTTTTTGATTTCTTCTGGGGATTTCTATTTTTAATGTTTTTGATAGATTATCGTCATTCAATAAAATTTACCTCAAATTAAATATGATAATTACATGTACCTTTTTATCCATTGCATTGTATGAGAAATAAATTCATCTAAATGGGCGCCATCAAAATCATGTGTGGCGCCTTCAACTTTTATTAATTTATGATGTTTATCCTTAGGAAATCTGGAGAACGCTTGATAATTATTTTTTGGACCAATTCTATCATCTGCTGTACCTTGAATAAGTAGTGAAGGCGTATTGAATTCACATAAATAAGCATCTGTATCAAGTTCCATCATTTCTTTCATAAATTTACCCGTTATTAAGATTGGTTCATTGTTTTTTGAATCACGTTTTATGGTAAGATTGGGGAATAACTTTGCACCTATTTTTGCAAATGTAAGTTCCCAAAAAGACATTACTTTCGTAAAATAAAAAGCTGGCGCCCAAAAAACTGCCACCTTTCTTTCTGGCAATTGTGCAACCAGTGATGTAATACCGCCAAAACTTAATCCGATTGTTCCTATCTCCGAATAACCCTTATTTAAACCCCACCTATATAC
>WJKO01000090.1 GCA_014729055.1 Promethearchaeota archaeon
AGGTACAGTTCAGAAAGCGAAAAACTCTCAAGGTTCTTAATTTCCTCAATTTGATTGTGGCTGAGATAAAGTGTTTCCAGTTTGGTCAGGTTCTCCAGCCCTTTAATTTCGGTTATGCGGTTATTATTCAAATTCAGCCATTTCAGATTTTTAAGAGTATCCAGCCCCCGGATCTCTCTGATCCTACTATCTGTGATAGAAAGTAGTTCTAAATTCTTCAAATGGTCTAAATTCTCAATATCCGCTATCGAGGTGTTCGTCATCACCAACTTTTTTAAATTCTTGAGATTATCAAGCCCCCGAATATTGGAAATATTTTTTCCACCGATGTACAATTCTTTCAGTCTTTTTAAATGATCCAATCCTTTAATTTCAGACAATAGATTATCCGTTATGGAAAGTAATTCAAGTCGGCTTAATTGCTCTACATTTTCGATCTCCGCGATAGCATTGGAGTCGAGGTAGAGTTTTCGCAGTGATGTCAGTTTGTCAAGCTTTTCGATGCATTTGATATTGTTGCCGGATAAATCCAGCACTTCAAGGTTCTGAAGAGAGTCAAGGTTTTCAATCCGTTGAATTTTATTCTTGCGTAAAGATAATGTAGTTAACTTTTCTAAATGATCTATCCCTTGAATTTGCTCGATGCAATTTGCACCCAAGTATAAAATTTCCAAGTTATTCAATGCTTCAAGCCCTTCAATTTGAGTGAGATTATTTCTATCCAGCTGTAAAAACTGGAGTTCTTGTAGATGTGAGAGATTTTTAATGTCGTTAATACGATCAATATCCCAATTTATCAGGGGAATACTAAATACCTTGTTCTTCTTCGGTTTATCCATATGATATCGCGCACTAGGTAACGAACGCCTAAGTTCCCTCTCTCTGCCTTTGAAATATACATATTTCCCCCAGAATTCTAAATTGCTTTCTGTTTTACGAGGCTTTTTTCTCACTTTCACTTATATCGTCTCAACGTCAGTTAGTATTTGCTATATATTTTCTATTTGATAATAAAGATATTGTGCTATAAATTCTATATCATTACCGTGATTATCTATTATCGTATTTCCACTGGCGTCTAATAAGGGAATTAAATTTCCCTTTGCATCTCTATGATGATACATTCTGTTGATATAGAAGGCGGGGTCGCTCATTCTGTCGTTTTCCTCAAGGAACGTCAAAATATCTTCGGCTTTTGTGATCGTGATGGTATGACTTGTTTGAGTTCCGTCTCTTAATTGTTCAAAATTGAACTTACCATATTTCCCCAATGTAGCCCCCCATACTGCATTAATATTAATCTTTAATCTAATTAGGACCATATCATCAGGACTCAGTTCTCTTCTTTTTCCGCTTTGCTTTCCCTTTCTTATATTTTGGTGGTTTCCGAATATACCTGAGAAATCCATCAAGTGCGTCTATCACAATGTTCTTTTTAAGGAATGCACTATACATCTCCTCTTTTATTTTATAGACCATATTACGGGGTAAAAACACTTCAATACTTTTTGCATCAGAGATCGAATCCAATTGGTCCAGGAGTGTATCTAAGTCTAGATTAGGGTTCTGATCAATAGTGAGTTTCAGCTCTTTTACATATCTTATCGAATCAGGGAGTTCCGATATATTATTTCCGTGGAGTTCAAGCGTTTTAATACCCGATAAATCCACATTCGGCGGAAGCGATTGCAGGTTAAGGAACGGCAAAGAAAGATGTTCGAGATTTGGGAGGGAAAATACTTCCTTCGGGATTTCGTTGAACTGATTACGGCCAATAGAAATACTTACTAATTGCTTCATTTCTGTCAAAAACATGGGAAATTCTGTTAATCCGCATTTGTATATATCTATATGTGTGAGATTTTTCAGATTTTTAATGTTTTTATTAATACGCGTAAGCGGATTATAACCGATATCGAGATATTCCAGGCTTTTCAGAGATGTGAGACTATCGGGTATCTCAGTAATTTCATTAAAACCAAGCCCCAACCTTGTTAGACTTTTCAGTTCCGCAATACAATCGGGTATGTTCGGGATCCTATTCATTGAAAGCCCTAACCCTTGCAATTTCGCACATTTGCAGATGACCATAGGAAAATGAGTGAGGTTATTATGTTGAAGTCCTAAATAGCGTAAGTATGGTAATCTATTAAGGCAAGATGGCAAGTTTTCGATCTTATTATAATTAAGAAGTAATCGCTCTAATTTTGGTAGATTACATATTTCGGGAGGTAGGGCGGAAATATTATTTGATGTGAGTTCTAGCCTCTCTAAATCCTTTAGATTCTCTATGGAAGGTGGAATATTCTCGATTTCACAATGAGTTCCATAAAGTTCCTCGAGATCGCGGATTTGGAACAAAGAACTGGGAATTATTGGCAGTTTTGTGTATCCGAGATCTATCCTCTTGATTTTATCCTGTTCTTGCAAGTATAAGGGAGGATAGACAATACTATATTTTTTATCTTTATTTATCTTACACCCTAATTTCTCTTCCAGCATCTTAATAAGATTGGGTTTATTTTCCGACCTTTCTTGGTTTCTAAATGGTTGAGACATATGTTATCACAAACCTAATCATAGATATAAGGCGGTATATTTCCGTATAATGGGGGTATGTTTTGATTCTGATCTGAGTTACCAGCAATTAACAGTAAGTATTCATCGCACATTGTGTTTATAAATTGATTTATATCTCCGTTGATATTTTCCGAAAAGAATACTCCATAGAACCCTAACACATTTCCTTTTAATCGCTCTATAACCTTGTTATCGCCGTTGTCGTTTAATGTGCGTATAATGTCATCCACCTTCTGATTCACTGCCCTCACAGCGGGATGTCCCGACAGATCACTGAATATTTCCGTGATATGGTCCAGACACGCCTTCCATTGCAGCAATCGCCACACATCATATTCGCTATTTTCCAATATATAGTTTTGGTTTTCATCCAAAAACACAAGTTCTAATAACGATAATAAATATTCCGCTCTCGTTCGGAAGTTGTTTGGATTAGTATGATCTAACGCAACTGCTTATGCTATATCCAGATAAGCGGAGATAATTCTTGAACTTAAGCGCGCTGGTATAAACGTAATACCTATGATTTATCATGCAGAAAGTCATAAAATACCTCAGAAATATTGAATGGGAAGGTGTCCGCTCCGTATTTGCCCACAATATCATATTCAACGGGATTTCCTTTCAGTTCAAAGCAGTCCCAAT
>WJKO01000091.1 GCA_014729055.1 Promethearchaeota archaeon
ACCATTAATAGTCATAGACGTAGAAATTTTTGATAGATCGATACCACTGAAAAGATCTTCCATATCTGCCAGTGTATCAATTGCAACACCAATTTTACCTACTTCACCTGAAGCCATCTCATTACTACTTTCATATCCATAGATAGTGGGGAGATGAAAAGCAACACTGAGCCCCGTCTGCCCATTCTTTATTAAATACTTGAATCTTTTATTAGTATCAAGTGCAGTCCCCAAACCAGCAAATTGGCGCATCGTCCACAAGCGACCCCTATACATAGTCGGTTGAACGCCCCGTGTGTAAGGATATTCCCCAGGAAATCCTAAATCTTTCTGATACTCTAAATCTTGAATATCGTCAGGTGTATAAAGATCCTGTACTTCATAATTCGATAAGTTTCTAAAAGAGTTGCTTCTTAAGGGCCATTTATCCGTGACCTTCTTTACCGTTGTTTCTCTCCAACGATCTTTTTCTTTCTTTATTTCATTCATTTCCTTAATGTCATCTTTTTCATTCATTGAAGACATTCCGTTAAATTGAGTAAATTAAAATATGATAGATATTAGTTTTTCATCATTAATATTGATAGCTAAAACCTTGGTAGCTAAAATTCCACACCCTTCCGAGCAAATATTCCTTTTCGAAATGGATGTTTTTTTGAGACAAATTCAGTTACATAATCTGATATTTCCATCAATTGGTTAATTTCTTCTCTACCTGTTAAGATGATTTCAAGATCTTCTCTTTTATTCTTCAGTAATTCAATTAAAGATTTTAAATCAATTAGATTGAGCGCAATTGCAGTTATTATTTCGTCCAGTATTAATAAATCATAAGCTTGAGTTTCAATTATTCTTCTAATCAATGCAAAGCCGAATTTACACATTGTCTTATGGCGTTGCGTTGGTTCTTCATTAGAATATATAAAACTCGGAGTTCCCAACTGGATAACGGGTATTTTTAAAATTGAAGAAAAGGTTACATATTCGCCATATTCAAAACCAGATTTTCTCCCATTACTTGTCTCTGACTCATCTATTTCATTCACATTATATTCTTCTATAAGATCAGAAACATCAATTTCCAATTGATCAAGTTCATCTTTTTGGGTGTATGTATCTTCATTTTCTCGAGTTTTTTTTAGAAACTGGATAACAATGGGTTTAAACCCATGACCCAAAGCGCGGACAACAATCCCAAATGCAGAGGTGCTTTTCCCAGGACCTTTTCCATAGTTGTAGTGGATGAGCCCTTTATTGTACCCTGCCCTTTTCTTTGAACTGGGCATATCTTTTTCCTTCAATTATGCAAATATTTTACGTAATCTTATTCATTAAATTTATTCATTAAATTTATGATATCCTTCTTATTTCTCGTTTTGTTATTTGGATAATGAATTAAACCAATGGATTTATATCCTTTAAATTCGCCAAAACTCCCAAAATACTCCCCCATATAATCAAATCCTTGCCTTAAATGTAACGATAACGATGCTTTATTTAAGATGGGGTTTTTCATTACAAAACTAATTATTGGTTTATTGATATCTTGATAGGCTGTATTTAACAAAAGTGAACCGATACCTTGTCTTTGATGACTGGGCGAAACTGCGATCTGGATAAGATAGACATATTCATTACTATCAATAACCTTTTTATGCTGATCTTCATTGAAATTGATTTCCTTAGAATACTCTTTCACTTCTTCATGGATTTCTTTATCATTAAGAATAATTAAATAAGCTAATACGGAGTCTTCAGCATTTTTTTTCTGCACAATGTAGACTTGATCCATTTCTGAATTTATCCATTGTTTTATCTCTTCAATACTATGATCTCCAATAACGAAACCGCTTTCAGAATATTCATTCTTTTCATCGTGGGTTGCTTTTCGGGTATTTTGTGGTTTGACCAATAGATCTTCCTTAATTTTAAATATTTGTTCAGCTTTAGAGATGTCTTTCGTGACAAAGCATTGGAAAGGAGATTCGTGAGACTTCATGATATAGATCCATTGTTTTTTATAATTTTTCAATCTATCTTCTAAAATCGAAAATTAATGATTTTTATTTCTAAGTTATAAGAGATTTTTTAAGGTTATAGAATAGAATATGATTCAAAATTGAATTAAAATTTTATTTTAGGAATGATTGCGAAATGAGTATGCAAAAGAAAATATTTGACATTCCCAATATAATCTGTCAAGCTAAAATCGAGTGTTCAGATTTACCGGTTGAAGCTGTAGCAGTTACTGGAAATTTAATGTTCTCGGGAGCTCGAGATCATTTAATAAAAATTTGGAATTTAGAATCAAATGAACTGATTAACACTCTTGACGGTCATACTGATTGGATTACGGATTTAAAGATACAGGATAACAAATTAATATCTTGTAGCCGAGATAAAACGATTAGAATATGGGATATTAAAACGAGAACATGTGAGCGAATTTTAGAGGGTCATACCGCGGGAGTATTATCTCTAGATATACAAAATGATCTACTTGCATCCAGTTCTACCGATTCTACTGTGAAAATATGGAATCTAAAAAGTGGGACATTGGTAAGAACTTTGGAAGGTCATGCAAGAATTGTATCTGGTGTGAAATTTAAGAAAAATCGTGTCTATACTGCCTCTTGGGATCACTCAGTTAAGACATGGAATCTAAATACGGGCGATTGCATTGATACTTACGAGGTCCATTTCGATGCAATTAATACGATAGACGTTGTCGATAATCTAATTATAACTGGTGATCAGTCTAAAATTATAAACATCTGGGATATTAACGAAAAGAAAGTCATAAATTCTTTAATTGGACACCGAAGGATGATAATGGATATAACTGTTGATCAGAATAATTTATATTCGTGTTCACAAGACGGAACAATTGTTCAATGGGATTATAGAACAGGAACTAAACTAAAAAAAATAGAAGGTCACAATGACGCTGTATTAAATATCATTCGACATAAGAATTGTATTTTTTCTGCCTCAGCAGATGGTACTATCCGTGTTTGGGATGATCGTTCTATTCATAGCGTTAAGAAATTAACGGGACATGATGATATTGTATTGGGACTTGCATCAAATCAAGATTATCTTGTATCGGTAGGCACTGAAAACCAAATCAAAGTTTGGGATTTAGATGCTGAATATTGTCTAAGAGAAATTGACAGCGGATTCAGTAGTTGGATCTGGGGTGTTGCATTGGCTGGAGATCAGGTTATAATTTCCTCTGATGAGGGTGTCTACCGAGTATTCAACTTGAAAACGGGTGAGTTGGTGAGAGATCTCGAGGGTCATAATGGCACTACATATAGACTTTCTGTAAAAGAGAATCTTGCAGCAACTACGTCGTTTGATAATACCATTAAAATATGGGATTTAAATACGGGAGATTGTATAAAGACACTAAAAGGACATACGTTTGCGACTTACACAACTACTTTTATTGATAAGAACACCGTTGTTTCAAGTGGTTCAGATAGTACTATAAGAGTCTGGGATATCGAATCTGGCAAATGTAAGTATGTATTTCGAGATCATATGGATGAAGTGTTTCATCTTGCAAGTGAAGGCAATATTGTCGTTAGCGCATGTGGAGATAAAACCATTCGCGCTTATAATGTAGAAACGGGTAAATGTATTGCTGTATTGGAAGGACATAAAGATCAAGTGTGGTGTATTCAGATTAAGAATGGTATTGTCTTTTCTGGATGTCTCGATTCTACAATCAAAATCTGGAGTCTTGAAAACGAAATGTGTCTCGAAACTTTTTATGGGCATTCTGGTGCAGTCAAAGACCTTACTATTAAGGACAATTTCTTAATATCTGGATCTAAAGACTCAGATATTCGTGTATGGGATATAACGGAATACATAGAAAAAGATAAAAACAAAAAGCAGACTCTTCTTGCTCAAGAAAACGAAGCGCTAGTAGCACTCATCCAGATGGCTCGCACATATAATAAAATTCCTAAATCACTTGCACATCCTGATATCACTCGAAAAGTTTTGGGATTAAAACCGTTAGATATTGAGGAATTGGATAAATATGATTCAATCGTAAATCTTATCCGTGACCAAGCGGGTAGCTGGAGAACAATTGGGCATATCGGTTATGGAATCTGGATTAATGACATTGTAAAACTAATACGAAATAATAAAATCATTCTTGACGAAGATGAATCTCTCGAGACTATTCTTCATGAATATGTCTTAGGGCTAACTGAGATGCCAGAAATGTATTGGTTAGGTTTATTACGTTTCTTAGGACCTAATCCGGAACGAATCATACCAAAATCTTGGTCATTTAAGTTAGAATTTTCAGGTGAGGGGCCTGCACCTTTAGAGGAAGTAGAATGGGTGGAATTAGGAAGAAAAATTAACCATGTCGAATTAGGAGACCGGGAAGAAACGGCTTTAGTATTCAAATTAAGTTTAAAAAACGTGTTAGAATGGTTTATACCATTGATAAAATCAATAGAAATCCAATTTAAAGACGATCGTGGAGATATTCAATACGTCGAGTTTAATAATTTCTTACCTGACGATAACGGAAACTGGAGCACGGTATCCATGTTTAAAATAGATTCTGGATATCGTGAAGAACCGAACGCAATCCTCAATGTCA
>WJKO01000092.1 GCA_014729055.1 Promethearchaeota archaeon
CCAAATTGCTCTGCCAGTTCTGTCTTATTAATTTGTCTTGGAATTTTGTAAAATCCCTTTTTAAACGCCGCGTTAAGTATCTTATATTGATGAGATGTTAACAATGGTTTTTCATAATAACTTCCAATACGATCAATGTTAAATTCGATATTATGATGTTCGAGAGCAGAAAAAAAATCGTCGATTTTTTCTCGTTCACTTAAAGTCTCGATCATTAGGCGCCCTTTTTTCAATGAAATGGGATACATTAATAATATCTCAGTGCCGATTATTGCTTTCAAAACCCATGGATCGCTCATCCTTACACTGATCAAAGCTTGATTCTCGCTTTTAGAGAGGATATATGCCGCAATTCTCCGTGTTTTCATTTGTGAAATGAATTCTTGTGTACGAATCCCCTTGATCTCCAATAATACAAGACCTCTTGTCTTTTCTATAAGATATTTGGATAAGATTTGTATACTCAATGAATCAAATTGACGGCTAAATTGCGATAACCACTTATCTCTGGGTATTTTTATTGAATATTTTGTATAGACCACATCGTGTTTCATATAAAATTACCAGCTTGTATCTTGATAAAATCAAATTTGTAATCTGAAATCCTAAGTAATACATCTTATATAAATCTACTTTACATGTAAAGGATAATCTATATTGATCCGCATTTCTTTTACTATAATGATGATAACGCAAAATATGAGTTTAGATCCCAATATAGCAATCCCAATGTTTGCAATATGGATAGGATTAATGATTGCGGGAATTATATTGTTTATAAAAAAACGAATTTCGTATAGGAATGGAATCATTCTGTATTTTCTCAGTGCAATATTCGCTGGTTTCGTTTTAGGTGGGACTCCAAATACCATCGCACCGATCCAGCAGATATTAGCATCAATTAAGATGGGTTCTCCTTTACAGATCATAATACCTTTTCTATTAATGTTGCTCGGATTATTATTAACCTCGCTATTTATAGGACGTTTATTCTGCGGATTTGCTTGTCCATTAGGTGCTTTACAAGAGATGGTTTCCCGAATCAACTACAAGAGTGATATAAAATCTCAGAAACATCGAAAAAAGTGGAGGTTAGAAATTCCGAAAAAATATACAAAAACTATTAGGTGGTTGTTTTTCGTATTGATAATATTTTTATTTTCAATCTGGAATATTGCCGTAATTCAAATGCTCAATCCATTTGTTGGTTTTAGTATCATTCAAAATCCCGAAATACACATATATTCCATTCCTGTAATTAGTTTAATGGTAATTATGATCGCAAGTATATTCGTCTATCGCCCTTGGTGTCGGTTATTGTGCCCTTATGGTGCATTATCTTCATTATTCAGCAGATTTTCGAAATATGAATTATCAAGAACCGATGCATGTACTAATTGCGGACTCTGTGAAAAAATATGTCCGACTAAAGAAGCTGAAGTAAATGCAGATAAATCCGAATGTTATTTTTGTAGACGATGTATTGAAGTATGTCCCCATGAGGCATTACGATTACAGAAGGTTTAAGCTGAAACGAGGATATGGCTTTCTACGTCACGAACACCAGAAGTGTTTTCGGCAGCTTCACGAGCCGCTATACGAGCACTAAAAGAGGGAACCCTTCCACTGAGCGTAACCTCTCCGTGTTCTACTTTAACGGTAACATCATCTACATCGACAAACAAATTTCGTCGTAATTTATTCACAATATCATTAGCGATGACTTCATCTGCTATTGATTCAGTTGGAATAACACTTATTTCATTAATTACTTCTTGGACACCGTGCATATTACTCGATTGTGTTTCTGCTTGTAATCTCTGCCAATAGTCTTTAACTTCTCCTGATAATGTTACAATTCTATTATTGACTTGTACTACGATTGCTGTAGGATCAATCTCTGTGCTCCATAATAAACTATTCTCTATATTTTGTTTAATAACATTATCCACTGGTAAGCTTGGTGGCGTTTTATATTTAATCTTTAGGTGATTTTCCACTCGAAACACTCCGCTAATACTCCATGTATCCTTTTCTGCAGATTCCTTTGCAAAATAACTATCTACAGTACCCTCAAGAATGGCTTTATGTTCATTAACAGTTACTTTTACGTTGGAGGCATCCACTCTTGAGTCACTTTCTAATTCATCTACAATATCCTTTTTCACTTGTTCTTCAAAATTCATTAAATAACACCACAATTGCTAAAGTTAATTAAATATTTAAACTTAATGGTTTGATGGCATAAATATCGCCCAAAATAGGAAATAATATCGTAAAAACCGTTTAAATACGTAACATCTAGCTATCTACTGGCACTTCGATTTTTTTTTCTCATTTAATAACGATAGGCAAATTTTTAATGTCTTAAAGTTGACATTAAATTAGAAGGCGAATCATCTTAATCGGCGGGTAAATAATGGAAAAAGTTGCAGTTGTGGTAGTTCCTCACGAAGACGATATGGAAATTTTAGGGTTTCATGCCGTACACTGGCTTATTCAACAAAACTATAAAATTATTGAAATCGTAATGACCGATGGTCGTTTCGGTTTGGAAATGGGTTCTGACGGAAAACCCTTGAAGCCTGAATTTGGCGGACAAAGACTGAAGAAGATAAGAAGAAGAGAAATGCTTTGTGCGGCGAAAAACTATGGTCGAAAAGAGACTGGAGAAAATTATGTCGATGTGGTTTTTATGGATTATGTTGATGGGTTTCTTCCATTAAATCATAAATCTATTGAGCGATTGAAACAAATTATTCTAAAATATAAACCTCAAGTCACGATCGGCATGGATCCATTTTATCCAATTGACAGCCACCATGACCATCTTAACACAGGTCGGAATTATTACTTCGCCCTAAAATCCATAACACCATCAGAACGACCTGAACAAATGTACTATATACAGAGTTATAAGAACGATGTTTCTATTCCTATGGGGTCATTCGATTTGCAAAAAAAAGTATTAAGATGCCATCAATCTCAACTATCACCTTTGAAGATTAAGTATATGGGTTTAATGAAATATATCTATATTATTCGAAGTCTTTTTCATCCAGAGCACAAAATAAAAGCAATGCGGAGAGTCACCTTTAATCTTGAAGAGAATACGATAGAAACGATCGGAGAAAAAATTATGTTTAGTATTGCTTTTAATCTGGTAAAAACGAGCTATAATGAGTATGAGAATTTGTACAAACCGTTACCAAAAATCGGAAAGGATGTTGATGAGATAAAACCAGAGGATTTCGATAACGTTTCATCGGAAACATTAGCTGAATTTTATTTTGGAAAACAATACAAGAACCAAAAGCTTAAAATCTTTGAAAAAAAGAATATTTTATAATTATGCCAGAATACGATGAGAATTTCCAATTAAGCCCGATTTTTGCAAACTCTGTTATAACAATTACCAAATCGGGCGCCTTTCATCAAGTTTTAACATACGATTATTCAGAACCCACAGGACAATATTTTAAACTGGTTCAGTTAGATGATGAATTTTATGAGAAGGAAATCGAAAACTTAAGCATTAACATGCAGAATTATATGGATTCGTGCGTTAATAAGATAAATGATGCCTATGTGAAACCCGAAGTCATAGAAACCGAGATAGATTTCAAGGAAGAGGTATTTCCATTTTATTATTGGGTAATTACATTTAAAGGAGAATTAAAAGAAGGAATTAATGTTTATGAAAGTACAATCGAAAAAGACACTTTGGAATACAATATAAGTTCAATTTATATCCTTGAAAAGCCATTGATACCAATTTCTGTGGAAAGCACTTTAAATTATGACATACTCAAAGAGCAACGAATCGTGAAATATTGGGCGGAAACGAATGATTCCGTTGGTCCAACGGAGATCTTGAGGTTTAAACTGTAAAATTCTCTTGGATCTAATTTAATATGTATACAATGTGATAATCAAGGATGGGATTTACGCGTGGATTTTAATCTATGCTCTATGGAATATATGAAATTAGGTGAAAAGAAGCCCGAAGTTTTATGTAAAAATTTGAATGAAAATACAATCCATGTTAGATTTAAATGGATGTTAAGTGAAGATGTTCAACAAGACGATTGGAATCTATCAATTATCCCGAAATTTATCCCGAAATTTCATTGGTCTCCACATCTGACTCCGAATGATGGATATGTTATTGATCAACACGTTTTTCGTAGCCCCGCATTGATTGTGTCTGATCTTTCAAATGGGTTAATAGTTATACCCGATTTAGATTTTTTAAACGATTTTTTTAAAGATTACAACCCCAGAGATTCTCTTGATAAAGACAAACCTCGATGGTACATGGATATTGACGTACACGAAAATAAACTCATACTGGGATTGAGTAAAACCAAAGTAAAAGAACATGTACTATATAAAAAAGATATTGGAGCAATATTCAAGAGTGGGATATTTACATTTGGCTATTATTTGATGGAAATTAACTCAGAAGACCTAATAATAAATAACAATTATTGGAGAATCGTTTTAGATTTTCTTTGGAAAAAATGGGGATTACCTCAATATAATAAAGGTTATCCTCTTAATGATGATCTTGAAACTTTCATGCAATTAGCATATAAATGGGCTTTCAATACATGGAGTGACATAGTCTGGCAGGAATTTAAAATCGGTGATAAAAAAGTAGGTGCTCCGTTGTTTATTGTAAATGGAAAGGAAAGTCCAAATTACAAAAACCCCATTAGTGAACGGGAATTTCATTCCATTTGGAATCAAGCTTGGTTTAGTTCCCTTCGCTCTGCTTCTGGAGTTTATAGATACGCTAAACGAACAGATAAGAGTGAATTGTTAGAAAAAGCAAAATTGACAAAAGAATTGGCACTTTCTGCACCTCAATATAAGGGCTTCTTTCCCTCAGTCATAGCTACCAAAATGGGTATTAAATTAAAGCGATTCAAACCTGTCTGGCGTTCCAAAGGATGGAAAAAATATTATTGGGGGAATTCAAACCGAAATCCATTCTCAATATCAATTAAGAAATCTCCGCTCCATATTTTAGATATGAGCTGGACTTGTTTAAACATGTTAAGGTGGTATTCTGAACTTGAGAACGATAGGAGACTTCTTGATTATTCAATTCGATATGCTGAATCTTTATTATCATTGCAAGATGAGAAAGGATATTTCCCTGGTTGGATTGCTGAGGAAAATGGCAAATATAAACCTCTCGGCATACTCGACCAGTCTCCTGAGACTTCAATTTCGGTCACATTTCTATTGAAACTTTATGAAATTACTAAAAAAAGTAAATACAAACTCACTGCACTTCGTGCTATTGACATCATCATAAAAGAAATAATACCAATAGGGCGATGGGAAGATTTTGAAACCTATTGGTCTTGTTGTCGGTATGGCAAAGATCATCTCGGTAAAAAATTCAAACGAAACAACATGCATAAACAATGTAATTTCTCCATTTTTTGGACGTCTGAGGCGTTATGGGAATGTTACCAAACAACGGGGAAAAAAAGATATTTGGTCTTAGGGCAACGCGTTTTAGACGAGTTATTGATGACCCAAGCATCTTGGCAGCCTAATTATATGTTTGTCCCCGTCTTGGGTGGCTTCGGTGTTATGAATTGCGATGGAGAATGGCTTGATTCACGACAGAGTCTGTTCTGTGAGCTTATCATTAAATACGGACTTGAATTAAATTGTAATGAGTATATTCAACGTGGTATTGCTGCTTTACGCGCATCTTTCGTCATGATGTACGCGCCAGATAATGAAATTGTGAAGAGAAAATGGGAGGAAAAATATAGTTTTTTCAATGAAGTCGATTATGGATTTATGATGGAAAATTATGCACATTCCGGGAAAACAGATAAGAAAACATTTGGTAGTTTTACGATTTATGATTGGGGTCCTGGAGCTGCAGCAGAAGCGTTTAATAGAGTTCTCGATCATTACGGAAAGGAATTTATTGCGGCTAAAAGATTGTAGTTATTAGACTCCAAATCCATTGGAAAACGATAAAAACCAAATCCCATATTTGATAGATGAAAATCGATGCTATTGCAAAAATAAGTATTTGCACGAAATCCGGTCCGTATTCTAAAAGAGAATCTTTCAATTCATGTTTTTTCAAGCATTCTTGGATCTCAGGTGCTTTTCTTATTTTTTTAACCACAAAATAAGTGAGACATATATTCACGATAACTGGACCTGCTAATACTGCAAATGTAATTGCCGACATATATGGGATTATTATCTTACCGAAATACCAAAGTATTTGGACAATAAGCAAGATTATATAAAATACCGCTCTAACCAGAATAACAATTGAGATTACATTTTGTGGTAGTGCTATGAGATTTTCAGTCCGCGTTCCTTTAATCTTATTGAAACATTCAGAACAGAGCAATTCATTTTCTGTGTCTATAATGTCTATATCTCTTCCACAAATTCGGCAACTCATTATGAATTTTCCCTCTAAGCTGTTATCTATTGTTATCCGCTTATGATCTATCCTATATTTTAAATAATTATTCAAAAATATTTTATTTAATATCTTTGTTTCTTCTTCTTAAATTTAGTGATTTTTATGTTTTTGCTTAAAGAATTACATAACACGCTGGCTCAAAAAGAATGCTATATATTTGATATGGACAAAACAATCATTAACTTAAATGCAAATTGGGATGCAGTTAAGATAGACTTGCAAAACCTAGCGAAAGAAGAGTTTGATGAAGATATTAAATTTTCACCGCTTTGGTCAGGGTGTAAATATGCTTCTCACAAATATGGAAAAGACCATTTGCAAGATTTTTATGATCTTCTTGAAAATAAAGAAAATTATGCTTCTAAGTATCTTGCAGAACTTAATTCTCGCGGAATAATTCTATTGAAGTATATCCATAAAAATTTTATTCAATCTGCAAAGAAAAGAAAATGGAGTATTGTTCTTTCTAATAACTTTCAATCCACAATACAATTTGCATTAGAACGATTCAAATTATTATCTTATTTTGATAAATATTATGGTCGGGATAGTGTGCCAAAACTGAAACCCAATCCCGCTGGATTAGAATTCATATTGAATGCCATTAATACTGGAGAATCTAATATGACGAAGGAAGAAATGGTTTTCTTTGGGGATAGCAAATGGGATAGGAATGCTGCGGAGCGTTTTGGTATAGACTTCTATAATATCTATGATTTTAACGCCCAAGAATTGCAAATCTTAACATCATAATGAAAATAGATGAGGAACAAACAAAGAAAGACAGAAATAAACAAAAATTAGATAAAAAATAAGATGAAAGCAATGTTTGAAATGAAATAGATAATAAAAATTGAAGAATAGTAGTCTATAGTTGAAAATTAAAGGACATCTCTGTCGTCGGCTGAAGAACCCCAAACATCGTCCTTTTTCTTTTCGGCTTTTTTCTTTTTCTTTGCCTCTTCCATTTCCTTTTTGGTATCCTTTGCAGATTTAAGTTTTTCAGTATCATCGTATAGTTGTTCGTGGTCTTCTCCCATCATTGCGTCCCAATCTGCTTCAACATCATCATATACCGCTTTTTTCTTTAGTTCGACAGATGTGAGATCAAATCCGCAAACTGGACATTTTGCCCAATCTTCTTGCACCGTATATGCACAGGATGGACATTCCGGTAGCCCTCTCCAGAATTCATCAGTTTCTTGAGCTTCCTTCCAAGCAATCTCGTCGGGATCGGTTTCTTTCGCTCTTTTCTCCTCTTTTTCAACTTGGTCGTCTAAGAAGACTTCTTGATACATCATGTCATCATGTATCGGTGTATTGCATTCAGGACACTTGTCCCATTCGGGGCGGCACATGTATCCACAAACGGAACATTTGACCAAATCTGAAGTGTCCCAATCCGTTGCTTCAGTTACGCCGTCTTTACCGGTTGAAAATTCATACGTTTTCTGTTCTTCTTCATTTCTCAGCTGTTTTAACCAAACTCCACCGCGATCCAGTAATTCAAAATAATACAACACGGTCATATCAATCGGAATATTAGCTAATACAATGCTGAAGTTTCTATCATCTATCTTGTCCATTCTCACGGATTCAAATTCTCCCGTTGCGGAATACCATAGTTTTGCTTCTCTACAATAAAATGATTTATCAATAACTCGAAGATTGATTTTTACATTTAGTTTTCCCGTTTCAATGTTGGAAGGCATCATGCGTGCAAATGCAATTACTCTTTCAGCATCTCTTCTTTCTCTTTCAATTCGATCTGTTATTTTTTGGAGTTTCTTTTTATATTCAACTTTTGCTCTTGTTGCAACTTTAGCGGCTCTCTTGTTGATAGGATAAGATAAGATGCTCGCAACCACACTGAATCCAACTAAAATATAGGTAAGAATGGTCATTAAATTACTCAACATTGGCATCGGATCTTCAGAATCTATGATTCCATCCCCATCGCTATCCGCTTTAAGAGGATTGGTAAATGATACTAATACTTCATATCCATCGAGCCATCCATCACCATCTGTGTCGTTTAAGAGTGGATTCGAATACGCTCCTACATTGTAATTTGTCCCGGCAACTTCAACGCCATCGGTAAGCCCATCCTCGTCAGTATCTGGGTGTGTTGCATTCGGTTTAATTATTTGTTCCTCATATTCAATACCATCTATCTCTTGTCCATCTGTAAGTCCATCATTATCAGTATCTTCATCTATTGGATTGGTTTTATGGGTGCTTTCTATTAAATCAGGAACTCCGTCACTGTCGGTATCTTGAGACTGAGGATTGGTTACCATATCAATATCTGTTATTTCCTCAAATTGCCATACTCCTCCGACCTTTTCAGCTTCAATATAAGTTACACTTCTTCCTACTGCTTCATCATGATCATTTATGCCATCCCCATCTGTGTCTGCAATAGTTGGGTCTGTTTGATATGTAGTAGCAGTTTCTTGATCTTGCCATTGAACAGATGATACTCCATCAATTTCATCTAAGTCGTCTATTCCGTCGCCATCTGAATCAGCATCGGACAAATTAAGACCAGAACCGTCTTCTTTCCAAGAATAATACCGTTGTTCACCAAATATCCAATTATATAGTCTTTCATTTTGGTTTTTACCGGACTCTATTCTATCAGGAATTCCATCTCCATCTGTATCTGTATTGTTTAAGTTGGAACCATATTTATCATATTCTTCAAAATCTGATAGTCCGTCCGCATCTGTATCCCCATTCTGCGGGTCTCCCTCATTATTCCATTCAATAAAATCATTGAGCCCGTCATTATCATAGTCTGTATGAACAACACAATAACTGCCGAATAAACTTGATTTCTCCACCAATTCTTGATAATCTGTTAGCCCATCTCCGTCTGTGTCTGCATCCGTCGGATTTGTATAATTTCCAGTATATGATCCGAGAGCACTATACGCCGTTCCATTCATTTCATATCCATCAGGAATAAGGTCTCCATCCGTATCAGCATCCCAAGGATCCATACCTTCCCATGCTGCCGGTAATGCATCGCCGTGATTAAAGGTCGTCGGTACGCCATCTCCTGATAAATATAGTTTTATATTTCCTCCACCTTTCACATAGACAAGATTAAGGTGTTCATAGATGTCTGGATATCCGTCCTGATCATTGTCTATATTTTGATGGTTGAACGTGTTAAATGGTTGAGAGAAATAGATCTCTGGAGGGGTCTCGGTAATCGAATAATCTGTTGTGTTATATTCAATAGCTAAATCTTCTAAATGTACCATACCTATTGAATCTGAGCTAACATTGAGTGGTATTTTGTAATATATATCACCATTCAATTCTACGGTTTGATCTGGATTAGCCGTATAGTAATCTGACAATTTAGTGTTGAAATTATTACATGTAGTTTCGTTAAATATATTTTCACCAGCATACTGTGAATCTGGACTTCCATGATTATATGCACCAACATCTATTCGAATATTATTTGGAAATTCAGCCGTTAAAACACGAATGACCCCATCATCTCCAGCAATAAATAGTTCTTCTTCATTATCTCCCGTTAATATATCCATACTCGCTATTGATTGTCCGATTCCTACTAAGTTTGTTCCCGCAGCTAATATTTGTTCTCCAACATATTCCAAATTGCCACTAGAGGGATTAACTTTTAAATAATATAATTTTCCTTCAGATGAAGCTACGACGACATCATCATAGTTTGTATACTCATCGTCAAAGTTCCCTACAATAGGTAGTAAACTTTCACCCGAAGAACCTAAATCTATACTATAGTCATCATAATCAGTTCCCCCTAATAGGTCAACACTATCACTACTTTCGTACGTTACATTATACCAGAGTAAAGTTCCTGTCGAGCTTCCTGTAATAATACTCATATTGTTATTATTATTTAATTTCTTTGAAAATGCGGCTGCTGTTAACTGATTTGAACCTTGTAAGTTCGTCAATTGATTCCATTTCCAAAGTCCTAAACCATAACTAGAATCATCAAGCCAGGTCTTATATACATCAGTTCTGTTTACATCATTAAAATGAATATCTGCGATAGACATCATCAAGTTACCGCCATCATTTCTTTGAACGAACAGAATTTCGTTTCCAGAATGTTGTGAATCTGGAATAAAATCACCTACATACACATTAGGACCGTAAGTATCCTCGTCTAAAATATCACTGGCATAATAACTTGCTGGACTACCTATCGTAAAATCGGTTGAATCACGTTCCAATAGATCACCAGCTACTTCTCTGGATTCATTATAATATGAAATATATCCACGATTGGGTGCTGCATCCGAATGTGCGCTTGCAGTTACAATTTGATAATTTGAATCCCAGCCATTTGTATCCCCGTCAAAAACTCCTATTCCCCATGTCTTTCGATTCCGTGTTTCCCCATCAAGAGTTAGAGTATCAGCGAGGCTCATAGCAACCCCATCAAATTCGTATACGCGTACGTCCCCATTTGCAAACCCGACGAGGATTTCATGAGTACCGTCGTTTATTACATCGCCCACAGCCAAACCATAACAGTTTGTCTGAAACCCGAAAGTGGCTTCATCAACATAATTAAATTGGGTATTTCCAGATGTATGTTTGTATATTAATGTCCCATTATATGTGCCTATGATTAAATAAGTATCAGTACCTCCACTCCAACCTGTGGTATCTCCTTTAACGACTTTGATTGACATTGGATATCCATCGTAATCCGCACTTAAATCAAGTGATTCAAGTGCACTAGTTTCTGAAAATTTTGGGTTACCCCAATATTCTAATTGTGAAGAAATGAGTTCTATTGAGTAATCCCCTAAGGGCTTCTTGATCAGAAGTGAGTATGAGTTATTGTAACTTTCAGAATCAAATTGGATGTCGATTTCAGAAGTCTGCACTTGATCATTATAGTAGAAAAGAGTACTATTTGGTGCTCTTATTTCAGAAAAATCACTACTATAATCGGCATCGGTGAGATCCGTACCATTATAGGTCCAATATAACCTAAATTGCTCAGAATTTTCATCAAATTCAGGCACAATAAATGTTAAATTAACGGTCTGGAGATATCCGGATGGATAATATTCATAGTCTGATGAATTTTGATAAGCCAGTTCTACAAAATCCGTTCCGTTTTCAAATAAAATTCGTAGTGACGATGCATTACAATACTCATCGTCAAACACGGGATTTATTTCTATCGGCACTTGATCTTGGCTTGGACCCGTTTTAAGGAGGTCAAAATCGATAAATTGGCTATATCTAACACCTTCTGGGCTCTCAATAGGTGCCTCTGGGGCTGGTAATGAGAACCAACTATCTCCTGCGTCCGCTTGAACAAAGGACGCTTGTAAAACCGTTATAATTGGTAAGAAAATCAGTAAACTAAATATAATTAATACATGTATTTTTTTTCTCATGATAATCATCTATAAGCATTGATTAATGATTAGCTTATGGAGTTCTTAAAAATTAATTTTTATATTTTTTTTCAAAGTGAGAATGGATGATTCTTTTATTTAGAACTTAATTGATAGAAAAAGGAATATTTTGAAAAATTAAGATATTTCAACAATAGACAACAAAACCACAACGATAATGATTTACAATAAAACGATGAAGTCTCTATTTGTTAATCCGTTATATGGATTGATATGAATAATTGGTGAAAAAATATGTATTATACATATTATAATTCAGATCCGCATTTTGGGCATTTTAGAC
>WJKO01000093.1 GCA_014729055.1 Promethearchaeota archaeon
ATTGATACTTTTTTGGCAATCAATGCACAATGGCAGAATAATCAAAGGAGGTTGGTCGGTTTGCACGATCAAATATCAAATCTCACATGATTATGGAAAGACATGGGATGATTGGAAATTTCTGCGTCGAATGTGGTTCATGGTCATTAGATGCAGACCATTGGTCACAAAAGATAAAAAATTTATTTTACCCATTCATAGAGAAATGGGAAAATACTGCTCATGCTTTTATATCGGAAATGATCCCGAATTTAATCAACTTCCTAAAATAAAAAGTAAAATTAAAGCACGCAATACAGGACTCTTGGAACCATGTATTCTCGAATCTAATGGCGGCGAACTTATTTGTCTAATGCGTTCTTCTAATGTAAAAAGAATTCATATAGCCCGAAGTAATGATAATGGTCTCAATTGGTCCGCTCCTAAGCCAATAAAATTACCTAACCCGAATTCTCAAGTCGATGCCATCACCTTAAATAATGGAGATATTTTGCTCGCATTTAATAATCAAGAGCAAGGAAGGACCAATCTCTCAGTTGCATTATCAAATGATAATTGTGAGTCATGGCAGGTTATAAAGACTTTATTTGAAGATGAAAAAAGAACATTTCATTATCCATCATTGTTGCAAACAGAAGATGATCTTATACATTTAACATATACGGACAATAGGGAAAGGATTGGTTATTGTAAATTTAACTTGGATTATCTTTTATCTTAGAATATAAGCCAGTTTCAAACTAAAAAAAAATAAAAACAAAACTCTGAAAATCAAGAAATAAAAAATATAAAAATGTAGATGAAAATAATGTTTCTTTAAAACTCTTCCATCAATTTCAATATCGTGGCTACGCCCTCACCCATTTCTGTGAGATTATTGTCTTTATCAATTAAACCCATTTCTTGTAATACAACGATTGTATCTAAGAACTCTAAGTTTTCTTTACCTTTTGCTTTAATTTTCAATGATTTTCTTAGTTTAGTTTGGTCTGTAATACCTTTCATTATTTGCATTAATATATCTCGTCCACCTTCGGGTAACCGATCGATAATAGGTTTAAACTGTTCTATTAAGTTCCTAGTTCTTGGATTGATTGCGAAAACCGCGTGTTCATGTCGCAACTGTTCAATGGCATTAAATCCTTCGATTTCTCTAATTTGTATTTCGGATAAATAATTTAACATTTCACGGATATAAAACGTATTCTTAAACTGATCACTTTGTGCCGCTTCTAAAATCTTGAATTCTGCATCATTTTTATTCAGTTCTTTCAAGTATGAATCTATTAAACCCATATTAATGTTATGAGGGTATAGTAAGTCGACATCAAGATTATTTTCAATAATCTCTAAAACTGGACCATCACTGAGAGTAGAACCCTTAGCTTTTGATAACTTATCCATAAACCTCTCCTGGAATCTCAAGGTGAACTTTTGAAGTTTTTGCTTTAAATCATCTGATGCATCTTTCATCAACAATAGGGCTACACGAACAATTGCAGCATCGCTGACAATAATTTTAAATTGTCTGTATGATAGTTGTTCTAATCCTTTATTGGTTGCTTTATCCTCAATACCCTTTCCTATTTCATCTCCGAATGTTGTAATTGCTGAAAGGAATCCTGAAACTAAAGTTCCATCAATAGGGACATTTGTAAACGAATGCTCGAATATATTTACTCCTTTTTTATTTAAGATGAGAATATACATTATATTTTCCGCATCAGTAAGCCGCTGATGTATCATTTTTAACGCCTCTCTTCGGCGTCTACGGCGGGGCACGACCACAGCTCTAAATACAATTAATGAAATAGCAACAATCACACCAATAACTCCTAAAATGAAAGGCAGGTAATCAACAAAAATTAAGAAATGAGTTGTTATTTCGACACTAATCTCTTCTGAACTGGATTCGGCAAATATACCTTCTCCGTTAAATTCTGCTATCACTATGTACTCTCCGGGTTCAATATTTGTAAAGTCTATAGAAATTGATACGAATCCTTTCTCATTTGTTACACCAGTATATGGCTCATCTGATATCAAATTATCTGATTGGTCATAAATATTCAAAGCTACTTCTATACCAGATAGAGGATCTAAGTTCTCATCTCTAAGCGTAAACGCATAGAAGTATTCTCCTTGTAATAATTGCCCACCTGAATACGTATTGATACTAATTTGCGTCGTTAATTTTGGAAGGATACTCTGATCTACAAATATCTGACTTATGTTAGATTGTATACGACTTGAACCCGCGTAGGATATATTTAAAGTTAATGTGGACACACCTGAATTTGGAATATTGTAATCAAAATATATTGAACTATTCGCATTAGTATGATGGGTATATGTTTGCGTAAACGAGTCATAGATAAACTTCACGGTAACTGGTACACCAGCGAAACTTTCAGTAAATGTCACATTTGGTGAATATATACTGAAATTTATATTAAGGGTTTGTCCTAATCGGATTTGATCTGGCATAGATGTGATATTCCAGTTGCTCAGCCATTTTGGGTAAATATTAACTAACGTATCATTAGTTACGTATTCAATTCGTGAATTCCCTAAAAATTCAAATTTAATGGTGATATTATCATGTCCATCCTCAATTTCATCAATTGTATATTCTGCAATACCATCTTGATCTGTTGACAATTCACGGATTAAAAATGGTTGATCGTCTGGATTATATTGATCGTAAAATGCTAAAATATAAATGAGTTTTGCTTCAACTGATTCATCTTCCTCAATAGCTAGTTGCATTTTAAATGTCGCATTATAACCAACTTGTACATAATCTGGTGTGTCTACGAAATCAATATCCGCACCAATCTTTCCGAGAATTTCCTTTTCAATCGTATTTTCCGAACCCAAAATGAGATCCTCGCCTGCAAATTCGGCATAAATTGTGAGATCTTCTCCCTCATAATAAAATGGAATAGAAAATTCATACACACCTTTACCATCTTCATTTGTTTTTACAATAACTTGGTACTGATATGTAGCTGAATAATTAATTGTCAGAATTAAATTTTTATTAGGAATTGCCGTATCATTAATATACGTAAGTTTTGCAGCAATACTGACATATCCACCAATTCTGACATTTTCTGGAACATTAAAACTTATCTTGGTTTCATATTTTGCAAAAATAGTGAAGTTTATCTCTTCGCTATAAGTAGTTTCTATATCTAAACCCGTTGCATTAATAATTATGCAATAATCTCCTGCTTTTATACCCATAAGGTCAATAGAATCTGTATAGATATTTGCTAATCCTTTGCTCATATCACCGTATAATACATCGTGTCCCGTTCCATTAAGCAATGTCCATTTCAAGGTCGCAGATGAGTAACTCTCCAATATTCCAGATTTATTCTGATAAAGCGCTGATTCTATCGAAATTGATCCCGATTCATAAACATCGTCAATTGCTTCCACATCAATATATAATGGGTTCTGGTTAACTTTAATCTCCGCGTCTGCGGATATTGGAGCATATCCCACTTTACTAAACCAGATTTTCAACGTATAATTATTTTCATAACCTGGTTGTTGAGTGGCATGTAAGTCGGTAGTATCAATGGTCAGATTATAAACACCCTTATCATTTTCGAGGAAGCTGTATGCATATTGCTCGTATGCATAAAATGTATTCTCAAAACCAACGAAGCTCCCGCTTATTATCATATCTCGTATTGGGTCTTCACTCACTCCACCCTCAGTTACGTTAAATTGTATAATAGAAGATCCCGAATCGTTAACATACGGAATATTATCAGATTCTAGATATAAATCACCAGAATCATTAATTGCACCGTTTAAAATTTCAATATCAAAATCACTAAGTGCTCCTGTAAGATTTAACCATAATTTATTTGTAGTATTTACAGGATCGTAATAAGATTTAGTTAGTAAAAATGATATGTTATAATTCTTTATTTCAATACCTGTTGTTTTTAGATCAATATCATAAGTTCCATTATTATAATCTGTCTTAGTATGAAACTCATTCCATGAAAAACCCCAATCAGTACCCCAAAGATTTTCTGTATCATTATTAAAGGCAGATATCGTGGCAGCCTTGATTCCTCTATTTTCACCGAAGGTAAGATTAAATTCGAGAGTATAAGTAGCAGGAATTCCCGAGGGGGTCTCCTCTCCATCTATATCACTCTTAATTTGATATATGGTTTTCCTCCACATTTCAAAAGTATCTTTATACCACCCTAATCTCGTTGTCTGATTATCCCCATTCGTATCATTCCATAATGTCACTAAATTATATTGACCAACGCCTTCATCCGAAACAATCCAACCATTTGTATTATTATTATCGGAGTCATAATTCTGTGTAAATTTCCTTGAAAAGTCTGAAGTAATACCGGATGCATTATACATTGTTATATTGAAGTTTCCCGTGACTCCAGCGCTGTTTCTCACTTCATGCGTGTAATTTGCACGTTCTAAATGATAATATTTATCTGGTGATGAGTAATCTTCATGTCTGAGACTCGAATTTAAAACATAATTGTCTTGTTGTGCTTCAATTGACCATACCCCCCTCTCGTAATCATTAACGTTCAAAACTGCATCGGGAATGGTAATATTTTGTTTATAAGAAACATCACTTGAAATAATATATGCTGCTGACATGCCAGTATTATCCGTTGGCGGATTAATATCAATTATTTGCCAATCTTTGGAATTTAATTCATTTCCATCAAAAGCAGGTAGATTCTCTATGGTTATATTATAGCCGTCATAATCATTGGTGTTGTATGGATCCTCCTCGAGTGCATCAACTGAATCCGTATTATTAAAATCAATCATCCAAACCGCATCACTATCGGAATAGGATTCAATATTTGCCGTTGCCTCTGCAGAATTTAGTGAATATTTCGAGACATTTAAATAGACGCTATATTTGATATATGGGTTATCTGCCGTAATATCAAATTGCAATTCAATAGTACCAGTTTCGGGTAGATCACTAGTTGCTGGTTCAAAGTAATTATGAGAATAAAACCTTTGATAACCACCTGTCGGCCGATATCTTGCTTGTAAATCCTCCTCATCTGCCGATCCTATTATGTAATTTAAATCCAAAAAGAAATTATCAATAGATAATCTCTGATAGAAATCAACCGAAGGGTTTCTTTGTTGCTCATTATAACGCGCAGCTCTTTCCAAACCTACTAAGAAATAGAAGTCTTGAACTTCAAATGCCGATTTATACTGTTGTGGTAGTGTAATTGAAACCGTTTCTCTCGCCGCGTAGTCTGTCGTATATTTGAGGTCACATGTTTCATTGATTACATATCTCATCATTTGAGAAGGGTCGTTTGATCCCCCACAATAAACAACCATAGTTAGATTCTCCTGCTTATCTTGACCTTGTCCGGAAAGATCCGACATAAAATAATCAAAATCCAACTCCGCTGCATTATACCAATCATAATGTGTAGCGTTAATTATTACTGAATCCCAATTAACTACGACGTCATCGTTTCCATTATTAGGGCTTCTCATATAACAACCAAAATCCAGGGAATGCCAACCTGTTCTATATCCATAATTACCAACCATGTTGGTGATATTGTAAGTCCGAGTCCAATAATCATGACTTACAACGCTTGGATCAGTATCATCATACTCTAAAGCATCAGAGGCAGCATCAGCATAGTAGTTATTATCAATGTCATATTCTCCATTAATATAATTCTCATTTATTCTTGCTTTGACTGCAAATTCATCAGAACTTTCATATCCAAAGTTGTCAATACTCCAAGATAGAGTAATCGCTACTGAATCAGCTTCAAAAGGCAAATAGAAATATGTTTGCCATCCGACGGAGGGCTCTCCTTTAAACCAACCATCAGTAACATCTATTCCCGTTGTTAAAGCATCCAATCCAGACATCCAACTTCCATAAACTGATGAGTAACCTTTCCAACCTCCATATAATTCATCAATCAATTGATATTCTGGATCATCTTCAAATTCATCCTCAATTGGAAGTTCTGTGGTCTCTTCTTCAAATACATCCCCTAATTGAATCGGTTTAGTTGGATCATCATGATTGAACCCGATTTCTTGATTTTGGTAATATCCATTAAAATCCAAAGGTAATGTCGTATCTATTCCGTGGTAATTGATCCAACCATATTTTGTTACACCATCATAACCAAAATATGCATATGTCTGTTGTGGGTCTTCGCTTGTTACCCGATAATTTGATAATTGATTCCATACTTGAGTATTCTGCCAGTCTCCATTTCGTGCATAAAAGTCAAAGTATTCTAACGGTTCGTATATTGAAGCGATGTCAAATATAAAACTGGAAGTTGCCCAACCAGTAGGAATATTCATCATAAAATTATTATCAAGATCCAACTCTCTTTCTTCAGCCTTATATCTCGCATTTTCAGTGACATTGAATTGACTTACATTCTTAAATTCCAGTGTTTCATCCAACGACAAGGGGTCTGGCGATGCAGGAGATGAAAGCGGATCGCTTATATCGTTATTAGGAATTCCAATCTGATTCCCTTGACTCTTATTCCCCTCATTAAAAGAGTACTGAATAATAGGGGATAACAAAAATAATAGGCACAGAACCGATAATAATACTATTTTCTTACTTCTTCTATTTAAATCTAAGACCTTCGTTTTTTGCATCATAAAATAAACCACTTAAACTTTATTTTAATAATTTTTGATGAATAATTATTTGTGAGATATTCTATTTCACTTAACTAATATCTATCATGTTTCATTCTTTTTCATAAAAGATTTCATCATATGCATTGCAAAATGCTTTTTCATCTAATATTCTGTGTTTAGTAATATATATTTTTATTGATAAAGACCATTAATTCTTGTTAATTATGAATCCTTTTCTGAAGGGTGTATCTTATTGACGATTTTTGTAAATGCCGTTGTTATTGAAAATGGTTTGTATATTGAGGTTTGATATATGATTAATTTGGAATTACTTGGATTATTTTCTTTAAACTTCGTAGCGAGGTCATTTATGTGATCTTCATCCTCTTTTTGTAACTGGGTTTTGTAGTCTGGGTCAAACTTATGGATAAAAAGGTAAGTTTCTGGAGATATTTCGTGTTTTTGCATAATCTTTATTATATCGGCAAAATATGTGGTACTTTCATTGTATCTTTGTTTGTCTTGAACGTCAACCACATAGATAAAGACCTTTGTTTCCTCAAAATATTTCAAAGGATCCTCTAAGTAACTAGCACGATAACGTTCTTGACCTCCTAAATCCCAAGATGCTATTTTCTTTCCCAAAAAATTAAAAATTTTTCGTTCTGCCATCCTAGTCGGCTTTAGTGCGTCTAATTGTGATAATTCCTTTTGAAGTGCCAAAATAATACTTGACTTTCCTGCCTTATCCAAGCCCGCAAAAACTACTTTAGAAGTTTGAATTCCCTCGTATAATTCCATGGTTCTATACATCCTTCGAATAATTCACTATAATTAAATCTCTTTTTTTCTAATTAAATCTTGAGATAAATCAATAATTTTAATTATGAGCCAAAAATAAGAAATTCATAGAATTGAAGATGGAAAAAAAAATGAAAACAAAGGTAACACTTTACGATTGTACATTGAGAGATGGTGCTCAAATGGCGGGAATAAATTTTTCTCTCAGAGATAAATATAAAATATTTATAACGTTGGTCGAAGAGCTTGGCATTCCGTATATTGAAGTGTACCCATCATCCAATGTAAAAGATAGAAATCTTATTGACAAAATAAGACAAAAAAACCCAGAATATCTGCGTAACCTATCTGCTTTTGGATCTACGAGAAAAGTAGACAATGATGTGACTGAAGATCGCAATTTACAATTAATAATCGATTCTGGGTTACAAACTGCGTGTATCTTTGGTAAATCATGGGATTTTCATTTAAATTTCATTCGAGCTACTTTTGAACAGAATTTATCCATGATCAAAGAATCAATCGGCTATTTAAAAGAACATGGATTAACAGTATTTTACGATGCAGAACATTTCTTTGATGGATATAAAAGTAATCCCTCTTACGCAATACAGACATTGAGGGTTGCTGAGAAAGCCGGAGCAGATGCCATAATACTTTGTGACACAAATGGAGGTAGTTTACCACATGAAATATACGATATATTTGAAATAATTATAACAAAAATTGAAAGCCCGCTTGGTTTTCATGGTCATCATGATTGTGGTATGGGAAATGCAAATTCGATTGCGGCGGTTAAAGCATGTTTAAATCACAATAGAACGTGTCAAATTCAAGGCACATTTAATGGACTCGGGGAGAGGACTGGGAATGCAAACTTAACGACAATTCTTCCAGTCTTGGCTCTTAAAATGAATTTATCCGTAGTTCCAGATGAAAAATTGAAGCACTTAACTGAAGTAAGTAACTTAATTTATGAATTGGCAAATTTAACTCCGCCTTTAGATTCTCCGTTTGTCGGGTACAATGCATTTGCTCATAAAGGTGGTATGCATGTTGCGGCAATTGAAAAGGATTTCAAAGCATATGAAGCCACAAACCCGGAGGATGTCGGGAACAAACGTCGTGTCTTGGTTAGTGAGATGTCTGGTCGTAGTGCTATACTTCATAAATGTGATAAGTTCGGTATCCAATTAAGTAAAGAAGATCCGTTAGTTGCTGAAATTCTCAAAATAATCAAACGAAAAGAAAGTCATGGATATACGTATGAGGGTGCAGACGCTTCTCTAGAGATTCTGATAAGAGGTTTAATGCACGATCCTGAACAAGCTGCGGGCTATTACCGAACATTATATTTTGAAGTAGACTATTTTCGAGTAATGACAGACGTGAGAAATGTATTTCGGGAAGAGGATTTAGAGATCTATACGGATTCAAGTATTAAAACACTTATCGAAGATGAATCAGGAACTGATGAATTTCATACCGCCGCAGACGGCAATGGTCCCGTTAATGCCATGGATAATGCCCTACGTAAGGCATTAATTCATTTCTATCCCGTGCTAAAAGAAATTGAATTAATTGACTTTAAAGTTCGAATTTCAAACGCGGCAGAACAAGAAAAAGGAACAGCTTCCCGGGTTCGTGTATTAGTTGAAACCCGCGATCGATCTGACGGGCACATCTGGGGTACAATTGGGTCTCACGTTAATATAATCGTCGCTTCTTTTGTAGCTTTGCTGGATTCTTATGTATACAAATTGATGAAAGATGATATAAAACCAGTTAGAAGAAAATCAAAGCAGATTTAAAAACGCATATTGTTTTTATTACAATAGGAAATAGAAATTATAGAATCAAAATAATAGAATCTAAATAGGACATGAAGATTATGGGAGAAAATTCTGAAAGTAATGATGAAGAAATGAGTTTGAATGATGAAGAAGATACTGAAATCAAGAAAGAACAAATCAAAGCGGAAAAAACCGATGAACCAAAAAAATCAAAATTTAAACTTGAATTTAAAGAATTATCGGACAGAACAAAGAGAAAAATGGAAAGAAAAAAGAAACGTGAGGAAAAAAAGAGAAAAAAAGCGGAAGAACGACGAAGAAAGAGGCAAGAACAAGGAGAAAATTTGGAAAAAAGCATACGCGATTTACTACATGAGCAGTTTCATGGCATACTTGATGAAGAAAAAATAATGTATACGATTATCTTTTTTGTTGGTGCAGTAATTATATCAATATTCTCTCTATTCGGTACTGAAGAAACCTGGCCTATGACTGCAACGGAAATTGTAACCATGATTTTCTTCTTTGGATTCTTAATTTTAATGATTTTTGCACTAATTCCCTCTATTAACACTTATATG
>WJKO01000094.1 GCA_014729055.1 Promethearchaeota archaeon
ATGGACAATATGTATGAAAATATGTTAATTGCTGTCAGGCGGTCCCAATCCCAAACTAACATAGAGAAACGTATCTTCAGGGCTTTCAATAACATTATCAAGGTGGGTGGGTTTGTCAGATTCATTCAATGTTTGAATATATTCTATCCAGAGTCACCTTTCCGCTCTCGTCAACTATCTTCAAACTCAGGATTCCATTTTTAGAACCAATAATTTTTTTTAAAAGGATATTTATCAAGCCATTTCCTTTACCAAAACATGCAGACTTTCCTTCCTTTTCCAGATCTTAGAAAAACATTTAAGGTTTTAGACTATCGGCGATTAGGAAAACAACGTGTTGAAGCGCTACAAATAATTAAGGTTATTGAGGATAAACCCAGATTGGACGGAAACCCATATAAAGGTTGGCAGAATCATCCATGCACAATCATGTGGCGGAAATATCCCGAAGCATTGAAATTATATCATGATTTATGTATCCAAGAATGGATTAATAGAGGATACAACAACAATATGTCCTTGTTTCATGTAGAAGAAAGAGAGAAAGAAATACTTATGCCAAAATGGTTAGGATATGAGCCCTTTCATTCATCACATAGAAGCGTTCTGCTTTGGAAAGATTATGATTTCTATTCGCAATATAGCTGGAAGGAAAAGCCAGATGATACATATTACTGGTTTGATGAAAATGAACAATGGTATAAATATATACGCAGTAGAAAAGAAAGAGAATATGTTTAAATTAGAAGAAATAAAAAATCGGACCAAATGCAAGTGATATGTATTGTAGAATGAATGCCTGCGTAATACCAATTAAGATAGTATTTTCGGTGACCTTTCTAAATAATTCTCCCAGAGTCAAGATTAACAAGATAATGACAATAAACTGAATGAGCCCAGAAGCAGTCGTTGGACCTCCAACCAATGCAACTATTGAGAGCAACACAATTGGCAAATAATCAATCAGCATAACCAATAAAATGTCTTTCGCCGAATTCTCTGAACTATTTTCAATATAATTTCGTTCTTTTTGGATTATAAAAAACCCCGTAGTTGCAATAGGGGTAGTAATTATCAACCAAATTAACCTCTCATTCAACGGAAATACATAAAACAGACCTGAATTTAAGAAAAACGTGATAATGAGAGTATAAAGCATCCCGAAAACAAGCAATAGAATGATTCGTTTATTCCCTCGTAATACCAGTTTCTTCGTTTTATTTTTTAAATACACTGTGAATTCCATTGTACCAGAAGTTCCCGCTGTACGTCCTTCATGATACCAGACCAACATAAAGATGCCTAATCCTCCAAAGATTCCAGCGAACGGTGTACCAAAAATAGGATATCCAATCGGAATAAATGCGAGTAGCAATATTATGACTATTGAAATAACAAAGGATGGTAACCAATATAATAACTTTCGTCGTATAAATAACCCGCTGTCTATGATCCTTACATCAATTCTTTCTCGATTCTCGTCTTCATCCTCATTTGATTGTATTTTTGGTATGTATCTCGGTATTATCAGAATAAGTAAAATTGTCGAGGTGAAAAGTGAAATAGCACCAATTATCCATAAAATTATTCGATTTTGCATTGTATTAGCAGAATAATTTGGATTGGTCTCAATTCCAAGTATTTTTATTCCAAAATTCAATGCCCGAGACACGACTTCAACATTAAAGATTTCGAAGGTATGGGTCAATCGGTCGATAATATGTAGGTCTCGTATATATGGGCTTTCAGTAATTCCACCCAGTTTATCTATGAGTATCTCAGCGGATTCAGGCGGCAAGACATCGTCATATTCTCCCGTTATAATCAAGATGTCTGCTTCTGGATTGGTTGGTCTTAAGTTTTGTATCCATTCAATCTCAGAGTCATTCGTCCCAGTAAACATCTGAGACATGGAATTAGGTTTTAAATCAATCTGACCGCCGATAAATATAATTCCAGATATATTGTTTTCGTTTAAGGTTTGCGATTGCATAGCAACCCGTCCACCCATGCTGTGACCTAAAAGGATGATTTGATCATTTGTTAACCCAGATTCGCTCTTAAATAATTCAATGCCTGAAAGCAATTGACGTGCAAATCGGTCTGTCTGTGCATTATCCATATATACACCGCCAGGAGATTGACTATGTCCCGAAAAATCAAATGTAAAAACATGAAATCCCTGTTGTCCGAATTCAGAGCTAAAGCCTCGCATTGATGTTTGACTCCCCCCAAAACCCGCTAAAACTATTATGCCTGCATTAATACTGCCACCATAATATGTTCCGTGTAATTTATCTCCATTTTCATCGATAAACGATATTTTTTCGCCATTCAATAGCACTCGGTCATTATAATGCAAAAATCCAATCGATATTATCAATACCGATAACGAAATGATGAATATGATGGGCAATAGATGGTTTATAGCAGTTTTTTTTAACATAATTATGAATTTCTTGTGGCGTTGAAAAAGATTGTGAATTTAGATTATAACTATAAAATAGAAATAATAATATTCTATTGGAATACAGCAGTTTATTGTAATTTTCGCAGAGCTTTATCTCTTTCTTTTGAAAATCGTTTATAATTTTTAGTATCCCCGCTTAACATTGCCATTTCAACGGACTTCTGATATAACTCATACGCTTTTTCATAGTCTTTACTCTTATAGGCAGCGTCCCCTTCGGAATTGAGATCCTCGGAATATTTTTTATACGCTTTTTTAAGTTCCTTAGTATATTTTTCAATGGTTTTCTCGTCGTTTGCAGTTTCTGCTATTACCACTGATTGTTTATAAGCTTCTATGGCTTCATCGTATTTCTTCTCTTTATATAAGTCGTCACCTTTATCATTCACTTCGTCTGCCCATTTCTCATAAGTTTTCCGCAATTCCTTTGTAAAATTTTTCACCAATTTCTCCTTTTTTGATTGTTGTGCTAATTGAATAGACCTCAAGTATATATGACCCGCATCTTCGTATTTTCCTTCTTTATATAATTTATCTCCTTTATCATTTACCTCCTTTGCAAGCTTTTCAAAGGATTTGGCAAGTTCTTTCTTATAATTCTCGATTTGCTTTTCATCTCCGCTTTGCTCTGCCATGTCTATACTCTGTTGATAAATCTCAATTGCACTTTCATAGTCTCCTTCTTTATAAGCTTTATCTCCTGCGTCATTGATATCTTCTGCACGTTCTTCAAAAGCCTTTGATAATTCTTTTTTGTATCGCTTTAACTTTCGTTCATCACCAGATTTCTTGATTAAGTCTACCGATCTTTTGTAAAGTTTAATTGCTTCCTTATATTTCTTCTTCTTAAAAGCATCATCGCCTCGGTCATTAGTTTCATCCGCTACAATTTCAAAGATCTTCTTGGAATCGTCCTCAATGTTATTTATGAATTTCTCTGAACCTGTCCTTTTAGCGTTAGTTGACGCTTCCTTGATTTTACTCACTGCATCATCCAATTTATCATCTTTTGCCAGATCTTTGGCGAGATCTATTAATTCTTCTGCATGTTTCATTAAAGCTTTATTCAACTCACCCTTGAAGTTTTCAAGCTTCTTTTGATTTCCTGCTTTGCTCATCAAATCCACAGATTCCATATAAACGGAAATTGCCTCTTCGTATTTATCGTCTTTCATAAGCTTATCACCTTTCTTATTGATCTCTTTGGCTAGCTTTTCCGTTGCTTTCCTTAATTCTTCAGTATACTTTTTTACTTTTCTATCCTCGCCCGCATCCATTTCAAGCTGAATACTCTCTAAATAATATTCCATTGCTTCCTTGTATTTTTTCTTTTTATAGAGTTGGTCCCCGATTTTATTAACGTCCTCACCATATTCTTCTTTCGCTTTTTTTAACATAACTCCTGCTTTCGGGTTTTCCATATTTTCTACGGCTTTCTCGAAAAACTTAACCGCATTTTCATAGTCTTTTTCTTTCATACATTGTGTTGCTTTTTCGTAATTAGACATTTTTTTCATCCTATACTTCATTTATTACTTTTGATTTAATTGATTGTATTGAATTAATTTTGATTTAAGATTTAATTTTTATTGTATTAATGTTTACTAATGATTAATTTTGTTTTTTGGTTTTTTATACAAAATATTTTATTTAATTTAACATAGCTAGGATTTAGCATAGAAAGGAAGGAAAAATGTATGGCAGATCAAGAAGATTATAACCTTAAACGCGGAAAACATATGGAAGGAATAGCGGATCAACATTACAGCATAAAGGAGTTTGCAAAGGCTGCACGTTTATATAAAGATGCATTCAATAATTTTAAAAAGGGCGCAGATAAAGATAGCTGTCTTAGAATTAAAGAAAAATTTGAAAAATGTAAAGAAAAATTAAAAGAATAAAATTTATGCATTAGATTTCGCGATATCTAAGATCATTCGCACCGTATTATCATTAAATTCTTTAAATTCCTTATTAGTGTCTGCAACAGTTATAAAGACATCTTTGATCTTGATTTTTCTCTTCCCAAAGAATGCTTCAACTTTCTCCTGATAGTCTTTTAAAAATTTCTCTTTGTCGTCTTCTTTTATTAAATCATATTTATTGAAACATAGATAAATTTGTTTTGGAAAATATCTCACGTCGTTAAAGAACTCAAACTGTTCTTTTAATGGTCGATCAGCAGCAAAGACTGCAACTATTTGCTTAGCAATTCTGCTAATCGTAATGATCCCCATACGAACCACTGCCCAAGTTCGATCCCCACCTGGCGCAAAGACAGTATGAGCACGCCCGTTATCTTTTTCTTTAAACATTACTCGGTTGGGATGAACAGTTTTTGTTTCTTTGTCGGTTTCTGGGTTACTTGGGTTTAATACGGTTTCTCCAGAAAAATCCGTCTTATTCACATCACATGCTTTTCCACCTTCGATTGTTTCTATCATATTCTTTTTCAAATATTTTACGAATAATCGAAGGATGCTCGTTTTCCCTACACTGACTGCTCCTAATAAGCCAATATTTGTCATTTAATGTAAGCCTCCTGAATCGTCCATCTCTAATAAATTATTGAGGAGCGTTTCGTAATCCTCTATTAGGAATTGTTCCAACATACTTGCATTATGCGCCGTAATTAAAGCAACGTAGAGATCTTTAATTGTTTCACAATTATTGGTAAATTCTATAATGTTTTCGCTCGTTGGAACGCCTTCAAAGTCTTTTGGCTCTTTTTCAAATCCAAATTTTGCACCTAAAGGCAATAAATTGAAGAAACCAAATGCCGTATATCCTTGGTATGAGAAGAAACAGAAAAATCTCGATTTCAAGGACTTAACAATATTTGATAAATATACTGAGGGGTATAATTCTCCAAAGCATAAGTCTTCGTCTTGCTTAATAACATAGTAGGGCGAAATAGGAGACTTTAGTTTTTCGGGGAACATTTCAGCAGGGGGCATACTAACGAATGGCAATTTCTCTTCAATAATGATCCATAAATCCTCCCTATCATTATCGATCAAGATTTTTTTAATTTCGTCATACGCATACCAGAAGTCCACTTGAAAAGAGACGAGACTTCCAAGATATACGGATAAACATGCAAACGTTGCATCAAGAATCGGTTTTCTCTTTTGATTTTTTGACGGTTTCGTCATTCCCCTCCAATCACGTATCGCTGAATACGCGTATCCTTTAGTTTCAAAGAAGTTGCCCGATAACATCATAAATTGTAGATTAAGATCACCTGGGGCTATCAATTCTCTTGCCTTCTCAAGTAGCGCTTCTTCTACATTATCATCGTTAAATGTAGAATGTGGAATCGGCATTTTCAGCCAATCTTTTTTCTTACTTCGTGGCATAATGTACCCTCATTAATTTAGTTTTAATTTATTTTGTATTCGCTCTTATAGTGTTCTAAATACAAACTACTTATCAAGCTTATATTAATTCCATATCCTATTTTATGTTGATTATTTAAATAAAATTGGCTTATATTTATTTTTGTATTAGTTTTGTGAATAATTCGAAAATTTGTTCCACATTTTCAAATGAATAAATTCCTGTAATAAATAATTTTGTTAAATAATCTTGCTCGTTTTGGGATTTCTCTTTGATATTGAGAGATGTTTCAGTTTCCTTTATTTTTAACAGAGGTTCTATGATTTCTTGTAGATATAATTCGCTAACAGGTTTAATTTTTGTAATATGGGGATTCGGAAAATAAATATTCACATTCTTACCGTCGTATTTGAAAAGCATCAATAGTACCTTCGAGTTCTCTTGGTCATAAAGTTTTCGTGTAACATCTATATTATCCAACGGTTTATTCCGACTTTTTTCCAAAAAACTCTCAGTATCCATAAGTTCACTCGCGGTCATAATACTATTTTTGCTAAGATATTGATCTAGCTCGTTTATTTTTTGTTTCATTAAGAAAATCTCATCTTGAAGAGTTTCAAGAATTATATATTTTTTCTCTAAGATTTTGTTTAAATCCTTTCTTAGATCTACTAAACGCTTGATAACATCTTCTTTATTAAACGACATGAAGTTTTTTTTACCTCATATAATTATAAAAAACCTAATTTTTAAGAATCTTGATGAGTATATAAGAGATATATCTTTTAAATTTTTAAGAGTTGTTAAAGGTTTATTTTATAATTAAAAACGGGTTTTGATTATGGGAACAGCAAGCGATGTTCTAAAAACGTTTAAGAAAGATTGTTTTAAAGGGAAGAACAAAAAGGTGTTTATTATGATCCGAGATGTGAGAAAAGATGTCTTGGATTTGAAAAAAAAGAAAGAAGGAAAGTCAGGAAATATCCAGATTCGAGTTCATACGAACGATGATAAAGCTCCGCCTTGGTATGTGCATGGATATGCCATTCCGCTGAATAATCTGGGATTAGACAAACCTTTAAAAAAAAGAAAAATGTTAGACAAATTGAATAATGTAGATGGTATTATAGATAAAGAAACAGACACGCTGTTGCGTAAAATTATTCAGAGTTATGGTCGAATACAATATGGCGGTTCTCGGAATAAATTGAAGTATAAAACGGAGCATTTTAAGAAACAGAAGGATTTCTTTAAGGTGAAGATGAAATCATTATAGAAAATTTTTCAATAATTATTTTAGATAGGAAATTGAGGTTTAGTTATCAATCTTTTTATTCCTTTAATAGAATCATAATCTGAATCATGCGAAAAAATATAGGTACATTTAAGACGATTATAAGTAACAATGTTAAAAGAATCCACATAACCTAATGGATCATAAGAATGAAATATAGACATTATTGCATCATAGAATGATTCGCCATCATAAACTAATTTTAATTTATTGATCAGTAAAAAGAAGTAAAAAAATTAATTATTAGGAAAGATCTCTTTCATATAATTTACAGGACCTTTCCGTTTTGCCTTACGGCACTTCCTGGCTAGTTTAGCCAGTCATGTCGATGGCTAGTCCCATATCACCTTTCGTGATTTTCTTTCTCTTGGAGTGTTTAGCTAAGGTTAATGCATTTTCGGTCAATTTCTTTGCTCGTTCTTCCAAGTAATAGAGCAATGTTTCAACTGCATCCCGTGCAACTATTTCTGCTCCTGCGTCTTTCATTAATTGACGAAGGGGACTCCAAGCAAAAGCGCTTTTACGTTTTGCCATTTTTTTTTTCCTCCGCAAAAATTTTTGTTGTGGTACAAACTTTAGAGATTAGTTATCTCTGAATATTAAATCACATTCCATCTATTTAAACCTTTTGAAGATCGTGTATAAATTTCGTTCTCAACATACAATCCGACAAAAAATTACCACGAAAATCTATATATGATCCAAATCAACAATGCCAGATCAATTCTTAAAAAAATTAGTTCTGCTAACGAAAATCTGAATTAGAATAACTTAGCAAATTCAAAAGTAATTTCCAAATTATTCTTAATTGACAAATGAAAGAAATTATAAGTTGTTAACAGATAATTAAACAAAAAAATCTGCCGTCTGTTTCATTTCATATGTCATATTAGTTCTATCTATACTAATAATTCCTCGTAACTCCATTGCATTCAACAATTCCATGATCTCATCCACACTACGGTTCAATGCAACTTTCAAACCCAACGGATTATTCTGATATTTTCTCAGAGTTACGACCAGAGGCTTCATAGACTCACGAATTAAATAAACTAACTCATCCAAAGGTTCTATTACGTTCTCTCCCTTTTCTACATTAATACCAAATACTTCCGCACTCTTTGGGAGATAGTTCTGCGCTTTCACAACGTCAACGGAACGACAATTAGGTTCTCCGATTTTATTTACCATATATACGATTGGGACTCTTCTTGGAATGCGATTTCTAATTTCATTTAAGATTTGTATTGCTGCATCATCTTTATCTGGATTCGTCCCATCGAACATGAATAAAATACCATCTGCCCCGCTTATGATAATTTGACGTATTGTTTTGAATCTAAGTAATCCTGGTGTCCCGAATATGGATATCTTCATTCCTTCACAGATATAACTGCCAATATCCATTCCAATAGTACATTCCTTTTTATTTTTATCTAAAGTCATGATATTGATTGCTCGCTCGTCCAAAGCTTGAATATACTTGGATTTCCCCGATTGAAACGGTCCAGCAACTACTATTTTCATACTGATTACGCATCCTTCTTTTTTTGCTACTTTGTAAATATGGTTTTTGAACTAAAAAATTACGCCATTTTTATAAAAATATTAGATCCTTTTTAATATAATGATTGGTAATATAGTGTGGGAAGAAAATCCCGCAAATTAGAAATGATATTTAGTCTTTAGATATTTCAATATCTTTTCTTAGGTTTGTCTAAGTTCCAATAAATTGACAGTAAATCTTGCGAGTCCTACTTTTTTC
>WJKO01000095.1 GCA_014729055.1 Promethearchaeota archaeon
CTGAGAAATTCTGTATTCCCATTTTCCAATGCTTTTCTTGTTTCTCCAGGGACTCCATCCAATGCTCGAATAACCCGCGTCTTTATAATATCTATTGCATCTTTTAGTCTGTTTTTATCCCCAAGCACTAATACTAATACATCTTCGTCTTTACAATCTACTTTATCTCTTGCTTTCTTAATTTCCGACTCGGAAAAATGATATTTCCCCAAATTTTCGTCTGAATGAATTAACCCTTTTAATCCCGTAATTACACTCAATTTATTGGCAACTTCTGTTCCAAATCTTCGATTTGTTTGTAATTCCTTCCCCCACAATCCGTCCATCTTCGGAATACAAAGCGCCCAAAATTGTTTCTTTGATTTTATTCCCTTTTTCACAAATTTACATTTTGTAGATTTAAAGATCTTACTTACATTTACAGGTTTTTGCTTTTTTATAAGTTCGGGATTAATTCCTCTTTTTTCCATTTCTTCTTTGATCTCGACCAATCCAAGCTGTCTTTGTACCTCATTATCGACTAACGGAGGAATCCAATCCAGTTTTTGTACACCCTTAATCTCGATTCTGCTACCTTTCTTGATACTTACGTTTATATCTTGTCTGGTTGCCCCTAACTGTTTTTTAACTTTACCAGTCCCTCTTAAGAGCAACCCCACACGTAAAGCCCCCTCACGAGCTTCCTCTGGAGTATTGAGATCTGGTGCCGTGGCAACTTCAACAAGGGGAATTCCAAGTCGATCTAGCCGAAATATTGTCTTTTTCCCTTTTTGACCCGTTCTCCGACAAGCATCTTCTTCTAGACATAAGATCTCAATGCCCATATTTTTTTCATCATTTAGTGGAAGATTTCCATCTATCCCCACAATTGCGGTTCTCTGAAAACCCGCTGGAACACTTCCATCTACGTAATTTTTTCTGCATATATGTAACTCATCAACAATATTAAGATTCAAAAGTAATGCAATTTCAAGTGCAATATTAAGACTTTCATCATCTAATTTGAAAGGTGGGGTTTCATCAATCTCATAGGTGCAATTTATATCTTGGAACCCTTCGTATTCTACAATTGATTTTTTCTTGAATTCCAGTAACATTGCTTTATCAAATTTCCCTTCTTCCCCCAATACTGGACGAAAATTGCGCATAATAGTAAAATCGGGATCACGCCGCTCCAACTTATTCGGACATCTACAAAACAATTTACCTCTCGTGTCCAGTTGCTGGTGTATTTCAATACCGACCTTTAACCCGAGTTTTTTATAATCATATTTTTGTTTCGTCATGTTAATTTACACTCACTATTTTTTTATTTAAATCAAATTATGAATTTTCGCTTTTTCTGCACTAGTCAATTTTTTCATTCAAAGAATTTATATAGCCGATTTTTCCTCTTTGATCACAACATGCCAATAGAATCGCCATAAAACTTCCCTCAAACGCGGTTGGAAAGGGATAGAAAAATAACCTTTTCCTTTTTTCGGTTGGTGATCACTAAGAATAGTAGGCATGTTGATTGTAATTACGTAAGATGTAATTACTGGTAGAATATCTTGGCTTTGGATATTCAAAATCTGGTTTTAGAAAGATTATATATTTTCTAGCGGAAGATCTGTTAATTAAGAAGATCTTTAAAAAAGTCGATCCGTGGTTTTGCCCGTGATATATGCTTTTTAGGGGTATCATCAGTGGACTCTGTGATATCTTTAGCCGAATACTGATCGCTATTGACCATAAACCTTATATACACATCACTCCTTAGTATTTCTTACTTGAAACAAAACCCGTAGTCTCATGGCGTTGGTTATTTCAAGTAATGAGGTGATATAGGGAATACATCGACCCTAAAATTGGATATGCAGTCTCAAGGTTCCCCTGTTGATTTATATAAATCAACGGAATTTTTTAAGTTAGGAAGCTTCGATTGCGCCCCTAGATGCAGGGTTAAACGCACCGAAAATTTGATCCCTATCCTTTCCTCATTTAATATGGTGTCAATAATGGCTAGATTAAGACATAAATTTCAGTCAGCTAAAAATCCATATATATCAGCAGATGCCGTAAATCTTGAAGACTTTCCTTGTTGGTCGAAATCCAAAAAAGAAATATTTGAACAACTTATGTTTACCGGGGGATTCTACAACATTTATTATATGAACGAAACTGAAATGATCCGCAATTGCATCAAAGTTGTGAGCGCATACACAGCAGACAATCCAGTATCTGCTGCGAAGCTGGCCATTAATGGAAGAAAAAGAGGATTTATGCGCTCCTTACCGATTCTTGCGGTATCATTTCTAAGTCATACACAAAACCAACAAGTTAAGAAAAAAGCATTTGTTGATGCGTTTCGCGGAATAATTATTACTCCAAGAGACTTAATCGATTTTATAGATATAACCAGAGGATTTCGTGGACTTGGCAGGATGATAAAACGTGAAATAAATAGATATATTAAGAATGTATTAAAGAGCCGTTATGCGGAATTTTATGCAATGAAATATAAGCGTCATTTGAGCATAGCAATTAAATTAGCACATCCAAAAAGCAATAATCCATTAGTAGATTACATCTTAAATAAGGTCTCAATTGATGACATAGATAATTCCTTATATCCACAATTATACGCATTTGAGGAGTATAAAAGTAAAGAAACTCCAGATATTAATGATTATGTCAACTTAATAGAACGATTTAAGCTTGAAATGCAAACATTAATAGGAACTCACAAACCAACGGAGCGAATATGGGAAGCTTTAATCCCTCAGATGAGTGCTATGCAGCTCATAAAGAACTTAGCAAGTTTAGAAAGACATATTGGTGGAAACAAACTAACAAGTATAATAAAGAATCAACTTTCCATTGAGAGATTAAATAAAGGTCGTGTTTTACCATTCAGAATCTTACAAGCTTATAAAATGCTGAAATATTGGAAACTTAAAAGAATTCTTGGAAATATCGCCGACGATTATGCAATACAATACGATTGGTCAAATCTTGGTAAAGTATGTATTGCACCTGACATCTCTGCATCAATGGGATGTCGAATCGCTCAACGAAAAGTTATTGGACATAATAAATATAAAAAAATTCGTCAAGTAATTCCATCGGAAATTGCAGGTATTATGACTGGTATTTTAGCTTTAGGATTACCCGATTCTATACTTCTGCCTTGGGATCAAGTAGCATTTCAGCTTAAAAAAAGAAATAAAGACTCCGTTTATCTACAAGTGGAAAGGAATAGGAAGATTCAAAAGAAAAAAAGGAAAGTTCGTTATAGCGTTACATCTATCGCAAATTTTATCTTTAACGCCACGGGATGCGGTACATTCATGGAGGCTCCAATTGAATATCTACTAAAGGATCAAATTAATGTTGATACTTGTATACTCATTACAGATTCAGAAGAATGGGGACTTGGTTTACTAAATACATGGATAAAATACTTAAATTTTGTTAATAAAACGGCAAATCTTGTATTGATACGAATTGATCCTTATCCTACAAATCCATTCCAACCAGATAAAGCAAGTGATTATAATATTACGCAAATTTATGGATGGAGCACACGAGTATTTAGAATCCTCGAGAATTTGAACTTTTAATAATTTTTTTTCATATTTCTTATCTTTCGATTTTCTATGTATTCGTTGATCGAATGTATTATATAACATAAATGTGGTATATATATCGTGAATAAAATATGGGCTCTCCTCATTTAATCCCGATGATCTACGAATTTATAATTTTTGGAATATCCTTATACCTTATTACCAAAATTGGCTTGAGATTTCGTGAACGTAAAAAAGAAGTGATTAAATATCTGTTTTTGTTTAGTTTATTACTCGGATTTGCAATTGGTGTCGCTGCAATATCTCGTATTTTGAGGTTAACAGGAATATGGATTCTGGAACCAGCACCAAGTGAAAAGAAATTGGAGTTATTATCTATAACCGTATCTCTCATTGCTTTTTCGGATATTTTCTTAGCGGCGTTTATTTTAGAAGTATTCAAAGATGGTGCATTTAAGGGTAAAAATAAAAATTATATTTTTATAATTATTGCATTATCGGTCGTATATTCTGTATATACAATTATCACTGGGATTTTTAAAGAAGATTTGACGGATGTTATTTGGTTATTGGTTATTCTACTTTCAGCACCAATCTATGTTATTTTAATCAAGAACTCATTTAATCTTGCAAAAAAGCTACCAGATACATTATCACAACGAAGTATGCAATCCTTAGGGGCTGGCGGTATTAGTATCTTATTGGTTTTTGTTTTCTTCATGCTTGATGCAGCCTTGGGAGGCAAATATACGCCATTTTATTACGTTGCATGGATTTTGGCATTGTTATCCATAATGTTTCTTTATATTGGAGTTATTCAACCAGAATGGTTCAAAAAGCAAGTGAAAAAATAAACTTCTTCGTTTTTTTTATTACTTTCTTCAAGAAAATGTAACCTTTTAGAGTTCCTTAGAAACATAGACGCCATCTAATTTGTAATCAAGATTATAAAAGTATTCACGTACGCCTATACCAGATATTACAGCTAACTTTTTTGCATGGAATTCTTTTTTAGCTATTTTTTCAGCTTCAGCGAGTAATCGCTGACCAAAACCACGGTGTTGAACTTGATTCTTGGTGGGATCTTCGTCTTTTGGCACCATCTCCCCAACAATTCGTATCTCACGCACCACTGCTGTTTCTTTGAGCAATTCAGGTCGAAAAGACAAATTAGAAGGTTTTCTTAGTCTTAAATATCCTAGTAAATCTTTTTTACTTTCAAATGAAAGAAATACCTCCCTTCCTTCAGAAGCCTTATAATCTAAACGTTGGAGTTTATATTTTTTGAATTCAATACCTTTCTTATTCCTTTTGCCTTGTTTTTTTTGAATGCGTTTAATAAAGCCTTGTTCACGACATCGAATACAATTACATGTTCTATCTGTTTCTTGCATGTATTGCTGAACCATTTGACGTAAATTGCTTTTATTTACTCCTGCCATTATCAAATACGCCGGAATATCTCGTTGAATCCTTTGAATTCGTACATATTTTGGCACTTTCGATTTCATCTTTGCTACTAAATCGATGCTTTCTTGAAGACTATATGATTTATAATCGCCTTTTATCCACATTTCGTATAACTCAGTGCCTTCAATTACTAATGTGGGATATATTTTAAGCATATCTGGACGAAAATCAGGATTATTGAATAATTCTTCAAAGTCCTTGAGGTCATCTTCAAGATTGCTATTAGGCAAGTTGGGCATTATATGTGCATTAATTTTCAACCCAGCATCTTTTGCTATCCTAATCGAATCTATGGTATCTTGAATCGTATGTCCTCTACTCAAATTGTCTAAAATAGATTCACGCGTTGTCTGTACTCCTATCTCTACCCGAGTAGCGCCGTAATAAAGCATACGATTAACATGTTCCTCCATGCAATAATCGGGTCTGGTTTCAATAGTTAAACCGACTAAACGTAATTTTGCTTTTTCGAGTTTCTTTTTCACAATATCAAGTGACTTTGTCCGTACATCGTCGTTAAAATTTGGCTCATGATAATTATAAATTGCATCGTAACAGCCATGTATGAATGATTCTTGATATGCAATGGGTGTGGCCAAGAAAGTGCCGCCCATAACAATTAATTCAACTTTATCGATATTATGTCCTATTGCTTGTTGGTCCATTAACCTATGTTTAGTTTGCAAATACGGATCATAATCATATCGTATACTACGCCGAGCCGCGGGTTCTTTACCCGTATATGATTTCGCAGCTTTATCATCTGGTTGCGAGCTCTCTCCAGGACAATATATACAGTCCCCCGGGCACTGAAACGGTTTCGTCATTACGGCCACGACAGTTACTCCAGAGATTGTCCTAGTTGAACGACGTCGCAACATATGCTGAATTAACTCCAATTCATCTTCGGTTGCATGCTTGATAATGAGAGAGTTGGGCATTGTTTTCTTTATATGGTATTGTTTAACGAAGCGGTTTTTCAGTTGCGTAATGTTTTTTCTTTTAAAATCTGGATGATCAATTAAATATTCTATTATGTCTCGACATGCCAATTCTATTCTTTGATCCTTCGTTAACTCCATAAATATATCACAAAAAGTTCGTAAAACAAAATAAAGTAATGTTTTCGAATAAAATAAATTAATGAAAATAAAAATTGGAAATTAGTGAATTGTGAATTCACTATAACCGTTGGGTGCGTTAAAGGATACCCATATATCGCCAGATGTTGTGTTTTTCACAACTTCTCCTTGTGTAGCTACAAACGGCGGTGAACCAGCTAATTTAAGATGCAAATTTAAGGGAATCGAGAAATCGTGATCATTTTGAATACTTATGACAGCTTCAGTTCCCGCTAAAACATATTCTTTATGGATGCTCAGTCTTTCATAAGAGATAACCTTATCATATTTAATAACATTATCTTCTATTCTAAAAAGGCGAAATCTGGGACCATCTGTATTTCCTGACATTCTAACAACACTCGGAGTATTGTAAAAAATTACATCATTATATTCGAATTCATTTGAATAGGTATGCCAATGTCCCGTTAATACTCTGGCTTGTTCTATGGACAATATATTGTTTATCTCGTCAAATCCTCTGTCCACTTGGCTGAAAATACCATCCCTTTTACTCCAAGGAACCAGAGAATAATCCCGACCTTCTTCGGAAACAATTGGAATATGATGAAGTAAGAATTTTAATTCCGCATCTTTCGCCATTGCGCCATCTATAAACTCGATTTGTTCGTCGGTGAATCCTCCCCATGATCTTGGTGCGTGAAGGGCAGCACCTGCGACAAATAACGTATCGTTGAACTTGAAGTAGTAATTAGCTGGTCCCAGATGGGCAGCATATCTATCTAAATTCGGATCAGAATAAGTTTCCATATTTCCAGGAACTGTATACAGCGGCATCTCAAGATCAGAGATAATATATTCGTAATTAATATATTGCTCTTCAAGCCCGTAGTCAGTCATATCACCAGTATCTACAATAAATGCAGGTCCCATATCATTAACTAAATCATATACATTTTTTCTTTCCTCGACGTCACTTCCCATGAATATAGGTGTATGCGTATCAGTGACTTGAATGAATGTAAAATTGCCTGGATTCAACGGAGTTACATAGAGAGAATTCTTTCTAGTATTATTTGTTCCTTCAATTTGCAATGTTAAATTATACCATCCCGGCTCAAATGCTTCAGGTATTTCGATTTTTCCATCGTTGATTGAAAATTCTTGTTCATCTATCCAAAGTTTCTGAACAATTGATGGAATTGAACAATTACCTCCTGCTTCTACCAATGTAGGTACATATTCATTTGGGTAATCATCTTCGGATAAACGCATAAGGTTTGGATACGGTACATTTGAAACAAGTAATGTTACAATTAACCCGAGAATAAAGAGTAAAATTGGAAGGTATTTGATATTCTCCAATTTAGCTGTTTCTCTTGTTTTAATATTTGACTTTTCATTCATTTTATAGCCATCCCCTAAAAAATAATATTAATGCTATATATACAGCAATTAACAAACCTATCATCCAGAAAATAAGAATTTGATAAGTTTTCGCCTTAACAATAAGTTTACCAATTCTAATGACGTGAAGAAAAATGAAGACAGCACCAATACCGCCAATAATCGCAAGTGGATACCACTGGTTGGCATAAACCATCGCATAATACGCAGGTCTCTGCGGATCAGAAAGAAAATTCGTATAAACAGAAAACAAAGAAAGAAATA
>WJKO01000096.1 GCA_014729055.1 Promethearchaeota archaeon
GTCTCATTTTTACTCACTGCAATCACCGGATCTGCACCAGTTTTTGACATTACCCAAGTATTTTTACCCGGTTTATCAATAGAAAAGTCTTCGATATGAATAGATTTTATTGCAGCACAATTTCGGTTGTTTTCTTTTAGAAACTTTAAAACAGCTTCAATAGATGCTGTTTTTCCAGAATTAGAAAATCCTTTAAATTCTATGATATTTTGTTGTTTCATAATCTATACCTCCATGTAAATGTTGTTATGCTATTTGGTAATAAATCGGTAACTAATGCTAGCCCATTATACTCTAATTTAAAATTTCGTGATCTTCGAAACTTATTTACAACAATCGCTATTATTGTATTATCCGGGTTTTTAAGTGCAGTTATTTCAAAGCCTATCCGTTTATTACGAACCAAATCGATTACTTTGGCATTTCGCTGGATATATTTTGAGAAATGCATATACATATAATAATCGAATGTTTTTTCAACAATCATTTCAGGTACTTGTAAAGTCAATAATGTCTCTTTGGTTTTAAAGGGGCCATTATTTGGATTTCCTTCAGAATCAATCATTGGAACCCAACCATTAATAGCGCTAGCACCGTATTGAATATATCTTGGTAACCTGCAAGCTCCAAACCACCAAGCAAGTGACCCTTCAGTAAAATAAAATGGAATCTTTGGATATTTTTTTCTGAATTTTAACATCATTTTGGGACTAGAAAATCCAACCGCGGCGTAATGATGAAACGCTACTCCATCCACGTATTTTTTGGCTTCTGGATCATCTAATATTGTCTGAGGATAGCGTGAAGGTTGCCTAAGTAAGTTCAACCACCCTAATAACGACCAATTATGGTCAAAACACCAGATTTCGGTGTCTATTTGGTATTTTTCAAATGTTGGACCTAAATAATTTTTGATAAAATCTCGTTCATTAATACCCTTTATATCCCATTTACAAGTAGGCATTTTGTCCCAATTATGTAATGGTTCATTCTGCACAGTAATGGCATGTATAGGGATCCCTACTTTTTCATAAGCATTAATAAATTGAACAAAATACTCCGCATAAGATGCCCAATATTTCTTTAACAATCTACCACCACACCAATCATGAGAATCTTTCATCCATGGTGGTGGTGTCCAAGGTGAGGCAAAGATCAGAAGATCTGGATTAATCTCTAACGCTTCTTGCACAATTGGAATAATGAATTCTTGATCTTTTGCAATGGAAAAATTGTCTTTTATATAATTTATCAGATCTTGTTCGTCTTCAGAATTTAGGATATTATCAGGAGGAGATTCATCTAAATATGTATACCAAAGGGTTCCGGTAAAATCAGATGTGCCCATACAAATACGGAATATGTTCATACCCGCCCCTTGATTTTTATCAACTAGTGCTTTTAATGCATTATGGCGGTCATTTTTAGACAATCGCATTAAGTTCTGACATGATGTATGCTCAAAAGAATAACCGATTCCGATGAAATTATGTTTTAGTTGTGACTTACGTAATTTCGCGTATAATTTGGTTTTTCTACTGCAATTTATCTTACTAAATTCAGTTGTTCCCATACTGCGTAATAAATGCTTGCGATCTTTAGTACTCGTAATTATTTCTGCGGAAATTCCTTGTTTCATCAATTTAATATTTGATTTTAGATTTAAAAAAAATAAGTATTTATCAAGATTAAAAGATACTTACAATTCAAAAACGAACTCAGAGAAAATGAAGATTCGAGCTAAATTTTTAGAGGGAATCCGTGATGTCACAAAATCCAAGCAAGAAGAGTTAGTTTTTGAGGACAAGGATACTATCTCTCTCTATGAGTTAATGGTATTTCTGTTGGAAAAATATGGGGATCCATTTAAGAAAGTGATTTTTTGGAAGATAGATGAAAGTCAGATTGTAGACTTCATTGAAAAAAAAAAGGATGTAAAAATTGCAAATATTAAATTTCTAATTAGTGGCGAAATGTATAACTATCATCACGATATAGAAATTAATGATGGAGATAGCGTTGTTTTATTTCTTCCACTCGCTGGGGGATAAGTCTTAACAAGCACTGATAAAGACTAGCAACTTCAAAAAATTAAATACAAAATCAACTAAATAACAAATGTTTGTAATCTATTCTATATCAAAAAGAATGTGAATTTCTAATGGCAAAAAAAAAAGGTACAACAAGAAAAACTAAAAAGAGAAAGGGAACTAAAAAAAGCAAAACTCGAAGACCTAAATCAAGTACAGAGAAAGAATATATTTATGTATTTGATGCAAATTTCTTTATATCACTTAAACACATTAAAGCCACACAACCATTAAAACATTTAAAAGAAGCAAAAGAAGAGATTGGTATAAAATATTACATCTCCGACTTAGTTTACAATGAATTGCCATTTTATAAGCGTAGTCGTTCAACTAAATTCAAAGATACAGTTGAAGTTAAGGAGATCTCAGAACAAAGCATACAATGGGTAAAAGACGACTTGTCGAATCTTGGAATTAAAGAATCAAGACATGCACAAGATCCAGATCTTTCACTTATCTCTCTATGTAAAAAACTCCTGAACAAAAACAAGAGGATATTTTTAGTATCAGATGATTTTAAACTCGGGGAAAATCTTAAGATCTTAGGTTATCCTATCGAATATCAATCTTTGTCTGCTTTTCTTCTGTTCTTAGCTAAGAATTCTAAGACCCCAGAGCTAAGAATGTATTTCAGCAGTATTCAGAAGAAAACATTAAAGTATAATCTTGAATATATGTTGGAACGGAAGGAAATCTATAACCCAGTTAATAAATTAATGTTTTTAATTGAAAACTCGATTGAAATATCAAATGAAGGATTTGACCTTACAAGTATAGACGCAAGTATTAATGATAAATCAAGCTCTCAATCTCGTTTTCAAAACGTATGTATAGATGATATTGACGGAAAAGACGAAACAACTGCACGAATTCAAAATCTCTGTAATAATTATATATTATCTAAGAAAGTGGATGAGTTAGATGAAATAATCCTGATGCTACCTTTACTGGATGATATTAAGAAAAGCAGACGTTATTTAGCCGCAGCAAAGGAATCTCTAAAGGAAGATCAAACTGAGCAAGCTATAAAAAGCTTAAAGGCAGCTACAAATCAGTTAATGAATTCGTTACAACTCGCTGGTTCTATTTTGCCGAAAAACCAATATAGTATTTTTCAAAAAGTAGTTACAAATGAATTATCAAATTGCGAGTTTTTAAGAGCGTTTTTATATATAGGCTTGGATAAATTGGATGCATCAATCGAGGCCTTAAATGCGACTGCTACTTATGCTACAATAGGACGCACAAAAAGGTCAGCGATGGCAATAAATTATTTAAAAGCGCTGATATTTACATTTAATGGATTATATGATGATGCTATTGAGCAATATCGTTTTACTGAAGCTTTAGCAACTAATTATGCCGCAAGCAAGCAGTTAATCTTAAAATGCTCTATCGGTAGAGCGATTACCATGTTTTTGGCAGGATTAGAATCAGAGTCATTAGAATTGATTAACAAGATTAATAACGAAACACAAGAAGGTAATCTGGAGAATGCAATAATTGTATTCCAAGAATTAGGAGATTATTTCTATGCCATTGGTAATCCTAAAATCTCGATTGCTCTATATCGTGAGGCATTAGAATGTGCTGTTGATAGTGATAATTTTAAATGGAAAGTCAACTCCATCCTCAACAATATGAAACGAGCATATATGAATGCTATGTTGGAAGGTCTTATTTATGATGACACAACAAATGTCGATTCAATAATAGATCAAGCGCATGAGCTCAAGAATTTTGATGACTTTAATGATGCGATCGGGCAACTTGCAGAATTTAATGCAATGATGTATCGAGATATGGAATATACAAAAACGGGAGAAACAATTGATTATTTCAAATTAGATGAACATATGAGGGAAAAATTCGATGTTGTTGATATTTTAGAAGGTGGTGGCAATAAAACTGTGCTCATTGCATTTAATAAAAATATAGGTTTGATAGGTTTTAGAACAAAACTAAAGATGAAATTAATGGGAATGCCTGAAAATTATACCGTGGTGTTACTTAAAAATGCGAAAGTAAAAATAATAAAGCCATCACCGAAGTTAAAGGCAAAATATTTAATTCGAGCCATTGTCGCCGTAACACAAGAACACATTGATATAGACCGAAATATACCTGTATTTTTCGCGCAAATGAATATCTAACATGTTCCTAAATTTGATCTTGTTTGAATTAATTGAAGAAATAAATAGAGAAAAAAATAATTCTTTATTATCAACTAAAAGTTTCTGATAGAGCTGTTTTAGGATACTCTAATTATCGAAAAAGAACCTCTGGTAGGTTTCAGAAAATGGAAGAAAATAATATGAATGAAAAGCAGATGGAAGAACAAACTGAATCTGAAGATACTGATGATATTGAAATAGAAGATTCTGTTAGTAAATCCATTTCAATCAAAAAAAATCAAAATGTGTTTAATCAGTCTTATCAGAAATTAAAAAAGAGATATATTACATGGCGGGATAAGGTAATTGAGAAAACCGCTCAAGATAAAGAAGAGGATGCACTTTATGGATCGGATTGGAATCAGCTTGGATATCAGAGAACCATAGCAGGATTCTTATACACATTTGGTTTGCTAATACCACAGATGATCTTTGGAATTTTTATGATTCCACTTATTCAATATACTGAATTACGCTTCGTAGAAGTAGGTGGCGTTGCATCAGTAGCAGGCGGATTATTTGGAGCTTTGTACACAATTTTGGACTTGGATTTGGAGGCATCAGTCAATCGCTTTGTACCGCAATATGCAATTTCAGATCCGAGAAAGGCGATGCATTATGTTTCTTTCTTTATTAAATATCAAATGTGGTCGGGATTATTCCAAATTACTTTTGTTTCAATCTTTATACTATTTGTTCTGATTCCAATGAACAGTCCATTCGCTTGGGTTAGTTGGTATATGATATTCATCTGTGTAAAGCAGTATCCCGCGACACTCGGCACTTTTAAATCTTTAATTGGCTCACTTCAACACAAAAATAAAGAAAACTTAATTGTATTTTACAGAGCAAGCATAATTGAACCCCTCACAAAGTTAGGAGGGGGTATAATTGGACTTATTATCGGCCACAACAACCCAGTCTGGGGTGAAATGATGGGTTTAGCTTTGGGCACCGCCATTGGGGGTTATGTTGACGATTTTTTCACCTTTACATTAGGAACCTATTGGCTTTCAAAGATTTTAGATGATTATGATATTAAGATTCGGGATATATATGCAGATAAAATTCCACCAGATGTATGGAAAAGTGCGCTTTGGTTTTCTGCCAGATTAATGCCAAAAACGATTTTTGGTTCAGTCATCGGTTGGTCAGGATTTATGATAACAGTAGATAATCTTGCAGGGTATACAAGTTACAAATCATTGACAGATCAAGCCCAAAATTTAGCGAAGTTCATTACTTGGTCCGATGATATTATTAATGGGTCAAAAGCTGCATTTAGTGAAGCATATAATAACGGAAAGGTCGAATTAACGAAGTTCTACATAGCAAATGGTCTGAAGTATAATTTTTGGATGCTAATGATTCTAGGTACATTCAATATTGTGGCGCTCCCTGCAATATTTGATATTGCAATACCGCTCTTTATGCCAGAGGAGTGGCGTCCCATAACTAGGATGGTTCCTATCTACGTTTTATTATTTATTTATAAACCGTTTAATGATATTGCAGATAAAATGGTCTTTTTAAGTGGACATCCTGAAATAAATACGTATATTGGAATTATACAAACAATAGGAAACCTTTTCTTCACGTGGTTCTTTTTAGTTTATTTAGAAATGGGTTGGTTGGGACTCATTTTAACTGGTGTTCCGATGGACATTTTTGGATTTATAGTTAGATGGATTTATATGAGCAAAAAAGTCTTAAAATTAGAATATGCATTTTGGAAAGATATTGCATGGCAAGCATTTGTTGCCCCATTTATTAGCGGAATGGTACTGGCTGGACTAATTTCGTTGTTGTTATATGGTGTATATCCTCTTGTAAAACAACCGTTTGTTGGTATGGACTTTTTAGGGTTAGAAGGGGGCGGTATTCTAATACCCGCGGTTATTTTAATTGTTGTATTATTGTTATCGGTCGTATTTATTTACTTCCCATTATATTCCTTGCTTGGAGGGTGGGATGATCGGACATTAAATATATTTAGGAAGTGTGTGGGCTTAACTGGTCCCAGTATTTGGCTGATTTACCCTATGTATAAAATATTTAAGAAATTTCACGCTAAATCCCCTTTTAAAAAGAGAGCATATATGAATATCGGAGATCTTGCACAAGAAGAATTAAAAGAACTGGCTATTATGAGGAAGAATAATTTGGGTAAAATGTGATAGTGAAATCAAATATGGCTCATAGAGAACATGATCATATCGGAAAAAAATTGATATTCAATACATTTAACCATAAAGCGACAGAGACAATTCCTTGGGTTCCCTTTGCAGGAGCACATGCTGGAAAATTAAAAGGATATTCAGGAAAAGAAATTCTTTCTGATGTCGATAAGCTATTTGAATGTCTTCTGGAAGTAAATAAAAAATATTTACCCGATGGGCAACCCATATTGTTTGATCTGCAAATAGAAGCAGAAATCTTGGGTTGCGATCTGAAATGGCATGATAAAGGTCCACCTTCGGTAAATTCTCATCCTCTAATGAACAATGATAATATACCAGACTATATACCAACAAAGAAGGATGGCAGAATCCCATTTACTCTTCAGATTATGAAAAAAATGGTAGAATCTGTCGGCAACAGAACCGCGTTATTTGGATTAACTTGCGGACCTTTAACACTAGCGGCTCATCTTAGAGGGACGAAATTCTTCATAGATTTATTGAGAAATGTGGATTATGCTAAAAGGCTCTTAGATTATACTAAGAATGTAAATATTCAGATGGTTAAGTATTATGCAGAGGCGGGAATGGATATTATCGCTTCAGTTGATCCCGTGGTTTCTCAGATATCACCTAAGATTTTTGAAAAATATCTGGTTGGAATATTTACTGAAATCTTTAAAGAAATCAAGAGACATGATAAATTTTCATCATTTTTTGTTTGTGGTGATGCCAGTAATAATCTTGAACTTATGTGTAAAACGGAGCCAGAATCCATATTTGTTGACGAAAATATTGATATGGAGTACGCTCATAGTATCCTAAGTAATTATAATGTTATACTTGGGGGGAATATTCCCCTTACAACGATTCTATTATACGGAACTCAACAAGATAATATGAAATATGTAGTTGATTTAATCGATAATATTGGGAAAGAGGACTTAATAATAGCTCCGGGCTGTGATATGCCTTATGATATCCCGATTGACAATGTGGTGGGCGCAGTGCAAGCTATTCGGGAGCCTGAATTAGTCAAGAAAGCATTAAAGCAATATGAGAAAGAGGATTTAACTATTGATGTCAAATTACCAGATTACAATAATCTTGATAAACCATTAGTAGAAGTCTATACGTTAGATTCTGATATATGTCCAGCGTGTGGATATATGAAAGAGGCGGGGCAAATGGCGAAGAACAGTTTGAAGGATTCAATAGATTTTAGAGAATATAAAATAACAACCCCAGAGAATATTGCTAAAATGAAATCACTCAATTTAAAACATATTCCATGTCTTTTAATTAATGGGAGGGTTGTATATTCTTCTATTATCCCTGACAATGATGAATTAGTAAAAATACTAAAAAAGAAAATTGAAGAAGATTAAAGCAAATGACTAAGAAAACAAAAATATTACTGATTCATGGTTTCTTAGGATCCGGAAAAACTACTCTCTTAACCCAAATCATTTCTCTATTACACGATTATCGATGCGGTATCCTGCAAAATGAGTTCGGAAAAATTAATATTGATGGACGATTAATTTCGGGAAAAAGTTTAGAATTAATTGAAATCAGTAATGGTTCTATATTCTGCAGTTGTCGACATAATGAATTTATAGAGGGTTTACTGAAATTCTCAGATATCAATGTTGATTATCTGCTTATTGAAGCTTCTGGGATCTCTGATCCTAGTTCTATGAAGCGGGACTTAAAAATAGTAGAAAGGCAAAATATTAAGTCCTACGAGTATATAGGTAGTATCTGCGTATTAGACGCTCTAAATGTTTTGGATCTAATACAAGTCACACCTATAATTGGAAGGCAAATTAGATTTGCAGAATTAATACTAGTAAATAAAATTGATTTAATTGATAATTCTATATATTTGCAAATCAAAGACGAAATTAGGAAAATAAATAATGATGCATTTATAATTCCAACGGAATACGCGGTTATTCAAAAAGGTCAATTAAACAAGATATTCGACATAAAAACGCCAGAAATAATTGAAGATAGTATTAATGATAGCATTGAGAGACCATTAAAAATGTTATTAGAAAAAGAAGAAAAAGTCGATAAAACATTATTCAACAGCGTATTCAACGATATAAAGGAATATATATGGCGATTGAAGGGTTTTATTAAACTTAAGAATGGAAATTTTTATATTGATGGTGTTAAAGGTGGATATCAGTTAACTAAAACAAATATAGACGCCCCGAAGACGCAAATCGTAGTTATATTTCCCGCAGATATTGATTATAGTATTATTGAGAATATTAAATCTGTTTGGAAGTCTATATAGAAAGATAGAGACTTTTTTAACTTAGCTTCTAACTTTTTTTGGTTTTTTCAAATTTCTTGCCTAATGCACCGAGTTTGCTTAAGGGGGACTTCTCATCCAAACTTTTCTTAGCTTGCACAAGCCCTTGTAATTCTCTTAATATCTCGAGTCTTGGATCCGCCGTACTTCTTGGTTCTGCAGAAGCTGCTGCAGTTGCACGACTAGGTGGTGGATGCAAGCCTAAACTCTGCTTGGTATAAATTACAGAAGGTTTTTTACTTGCTGA
>WJKO01000097.1 GCA_014729055.1 Promethearchaeota archaeon
CGATAAGAGACATCATATCTTCTACGAGTTCCTCTTGCACAGATTTATTTGGTTTACTTTTTACCGCGGTTATTTCTACCCCGAATAAGTTGCAATAGGATTTGATATAATTAAACCCGAACCTTGTCAATCTATCTTTAACATTTCCCTTTCTTACGAGCTGAAACAATTTCTTAAGTCCTCGTCTTTTTGTATTTAACCCTGAGCCCACGTCTGCGATCTTTACGATACGGGTTATGTTGTGGTTTTTACAACCCTTAACCCATAAACGGTTTATTTTATTGTTTATAGAATAAAAATTTTACTAAATACCTATTATTTCTTCGGATCTTGTTATTTCTCACATCGTTTGAAAGATTTAGAGCAATCTTCAATAAAGATTAAACGTTGGATTAAGTATTCGATTCTCTTACCATAGATCAATTCTAACAAATTATTCTGTCCTCGCGAGATTACTTGGAGAATAAACGGCCGCTTCAAAGGCAATATTAGCGGCATCTTCGAGATTATTTCCATTTCGGTAATCTAATCTAGATACCAAAGATCATTGAATGATAAAATAATTAAGATTGAAAAGATAATTGAATGTCATGGATCTAAATACTCAGGAGTGGGCAGATGCCTTTAAAGATTGTTTAAATAACAATCCAAACTACAAAAAATCAGCTGAGACATGGGAAGGTGCATTAATCTTAATTTTTAAAGCTGAGGACGTCCGCTTGAAAGAGGATGTCCGATTATGGATGGATTTATATCATGGGGAATGCAGAGCGGCTAGGTTTCTGGAACCGGGCGAAGAAATCGAACACGAATTTGAGATTTCTGCTAAAGAAACATTCTGGCATGATTTAATAAACGATAAGGAAGATCCCTCCCGTGCTATGATGTCTGGTAAGATTAAATTAAAAGGGAATATGACGAAATTAATGCGCTATCCAAAGGCAGCTGCTTATATTATTAAATATATGAAGCGTCTTCTGTCTGATTGGTAGTATCTTTTTAAACCTACTGCTACTGGGCTTCATTTTGAACTTAGAAACTTAAATTGAGATTAGAATATTTTAATTGTTTTTGTGACTTAATTTGCTATGAGCGAATATAGAATGTCATCAAACAGCAATAATGATTCAATAAAAACTGGTTCTGAATTAATTGTAGAATATTTAATTAAAGAAGGATTGCCTTATATCTTTGGTATTCCCGGGCACGGCTCTTTGGGATTGACAGATGCATTATATAGGCATAAAGATAAGATACAGGTAATCCAACCTAAGCAAGAAATGGCTGGCGTTCATATGGCGGTTGGATATTATAGAGTCACTGGAAAGCCATTAGCAGTTTTTACAAGTATTGGTCCTGGCGCTATTAATACGGCAATTGGTTTAGCAGATGCTTATGTGGATTCTATGCCAGTTCTAGTATTAACTGGTGATACTCATGTCCATATGCGCGGTGTTGGAGTACTACAGGAGATTGAGAGAAATAAAGATAGTGCGATGCCTAAAGTTGTTGAACCATTAGTTAAACGACAGTTTGAGTTAGCACATGTAAATCAAGTTCCAAAAGTAATCCAACGGGCATTTAATATAATGATGACGGGGAGAAGAGGACCAGTACATATAGATCTACCAATGGATGTACAGTGTTCCGAAGTCAACAAGCCAGTTCCTGAACCGAATAAACGAAAGACGTATGCGAGACCGCGGGGAGATCCTGCTTTAATTAAAGAAGCTGCAAAAATGCTGATAAACGCCAAAAGACCCGTGATTTGGTTAGGAGGCGGAGTCGTCACATCTGAGGCTTATAAGGAAGTTAAGAAATTAGCTGAGTTTACTGGAGGTGCGGTATTGGCTTCGATGATGGCAAAGGATGCTTTTCCAAACGATCATCCTCTTTTTGGTTGGGCCACAGGTTCTAAAGGAACAAAAATTGGAATTGAACTGAGTAAAAAAGCGGATGTTGTAATTGCAGTCGGTAGTCGGTTCGCCGATGAATCAACGTGTTCATATCGTAAGGGCATTGCATGGACGTTCGGGAATAATGAATCAGACACACGTTTAATTCATATAGATATAGATCCACACGAGATTGGCAAAAATTACGCCACAGATATAGGAATTGTGGGAGATGCAAAAGCAGTACTTAAGGATTTATTACAAGTTTTAAACGAACATTATAAACCCGTTGATTATGAGAACTCGGATTATTTTAAAGAAATTCAGAAATTAAGAAAAGAATGGAAGCAATTTGTGGACAATTGGGCAGATCCAACGAAAGAACCCGTGATGATCTCCTGTGTCTTAAAGGAAGTACGGGATTTCTTGGACCGAGACGCAGTCATTGTAACGAGTAGTGGAAATGTCCAAGCTCAAATGATACAAGAGATTGAATTCTATGAACCAAACACGTGTATCACAGCAGGTGGTTTTTCTACAATGGGTTATACAGTACCAGCGGCGATAGGTGCAAAATTGGGAAAACCAGAAAAACAAGTAGTTGGTTTAGTCGGCGATGGAGATTTTATGATGACGATGCATGAATTACATACGGCTATGCAGCTCAACCTCAATGTTGTCATTGTGATTCTCAATAATATGGGGTGGATTGCAATAACAGACTTACAACGGGCAGTATATGGTGAAAAGAGGGGCTATGCAACTGAATTTTTTGATAAAGATAATAAACCTTATAGCCCAAATTTTGCGGATATTGCACGTGGTTTTGGATGTTGGAGTACTCGAATCTCCAAAAATGACGAAATTAAGCCAGCATTAGAACAAGCATTTCAACAAAACGGTCCAGCAGTAATAGAAATTCTTGTGAATAGAGATCCAAGATATACAGGATCACCCGCATGGGGATGGTGGGATGTACCAATTCCAGCGTATATGGAAGAGAAGAGATCTAAATATGAAAAGGAAATTAATGAAGAAGACCTATAACTTACAATATTAGACGACAGACAACAATAGATAACAGAATACTATATTTTACAATAGTCATCTGTAGTTAATGAAAATGACGGAAAACGGAACTAAAATTCCGATTCTTTTTTTTACCGATATTAATTAAAATCCTATGAAAAGCCTTTAAAGATTTAACCTCAAATTGAGAATAGAATTTTAAATCAATGGTGAATGAATATGGCAGAGAAAAAATATATTTTATATTTGTTAGACGCTGATAAATGGGCTAGTCCTTTTGATATAAACGTTGCATATGATGCCGGCTTTGATGTGGTGATTCCTTATGGATCCGTCACAGCAGAAACGATTAGAACTTTGGTTGAAGATGCTATGTTTAGTCGCGGTTTAGACGGAGCTCAACGAACGAAAATTTTCTTGAATGGTTCAGATCTCAATGTGGTTCGAGATATGCTAAAAACGGCAAGAAAATCAATGGTAACGCCCTTCGATTTGTCGATATTTGTAGATCCAAGAGGTGGTTATACTACTGGATCTGCGATGGTTGCACAAGTGGAAGCTTATTTAAACAAGATTGGTAAAACTAGTTTTGAGGGGCTTAAAGTGGTAGTATTCGGAGGCACTGGTCCTGTCGGGCAGGTTGTGTCAGTTTTATGTGCTCAAAATGGCGCCGAGGTAGTATTACTATCACGAAGGCAAGAAAAAGCTGAAAGAATTGCTGGAGAATTAAAAGAACTATACAAGGTTGACTTAATTCCGAAAGCAAATGGTGATGATCCACAACGAGTTGAAACTTGTAAAGATGCAGATATTATTTTTACGTGTGGAACTGCTGGTATTCAACTCGTATCTCTAAACGTCTTAAAGCAGTTACCAAAAAACAAGATTCTTGCAGATGTTAATGCCGTACCGCCTCTTGGCATCGAGGGTATTAATGTGAATAAGAAAAATAAAGAACATCCTGAAGTACCTGGTTTATATTATCATGGAGCCTTATCCGTTGGTAGTGTAAAATTGAAAGTAGAGAAAAAGGGATTAAAAGCGTTGATGACAGCCGAGGGTAAAAAAACATTTGACTTTGTTGATTTCTTTGATACTGCCCGGAAAGTATACGCTAAGAAAAAGGCAAAAAAAGCGGAAAAGCAAAAAGCATAAGTCTAATCAGAATATGATTGTTAAACATTGTGAAATAAAACATTTTATACATTTTTTCTTCTATTTTTTCAATTTTTGAAATTCATAGAGCGTTCAATCGCTTGACAAATGGTTGCAGGAAAGGTACAATTTTTGAAAGATCAGCATTGGGCATTGCAAAAGCAAGTATGGCACCTCCTTGATAAGGTGTCAGCACTATGTGACCCATCCCTTGTGTATTAGAACAAAATACAGCATCTTCATTGACTATATCTACCTTAAAATCCAGATTATTCACAATAAATGCCTCTTTACCTTGCAATACCTCAAAAACAAATGATGTATTATTTCTCAAATCAAAATTTTCAGTTTGAAATAAAATCTTACCTTCATCAGAAATCACGGCTACAGCGGCAAGATTTATGCTGTTTTCAAGACTTGCAATACTTAAATCATCGATAATATTTGAAATATTCTCCATAATGTTATCATATATCTTAAGAATAAAAGAGTTGCCTTTATTTCGGTGTCGTGAATTCAATTCAAAGTAAAAGGTTTTCACTACTTAAATCCCACATTATTCCCATGAAGAGCCAAATCCTTAAATATTGTCTGATTCTTTTATATCTCAGCATGATGGCTAAAACTCGGTTCAAAGGTTTCCGCTTCTATAGACGCTTTATTTCATATTACTAAATAACGCAGTGGATTCTCTCTTCCAGATTTTAACCATTAGATACAGCGCTTTTTTAAAATATTTCTCAGATTACCAGTTTCTTTGGATAATTCCCGAAGGAGAGATGATTTTAGGAATAATGAGGTGTTTATACGAATCTCTGGGAATCAATAATGTCGAATATACATACTTTTTCTATATGTATAGTGGTATCTGAGAACGCTATTTCTGTCGCATTGACAAGCCAGATCAAAGATTTTATATATTTAATCGCCTTTAGTCATCATGGCGACATGAAAATGAATATAACAAGACTCATTCCGAAGGAAAAGATTTTTTATGGGTTTAGTTTCCAGGATTTTTAATCTCGGAAATTAAAAACCCGAAATTGGTTGAATAACCAAGTTATATTCAATTAAATAGAATCCGAATCATTCCGACAGTAGTCTAATGGATAAGACAAAGGGCCGTAACCCCTAAGATTATCGGTTCGAATCCGGTCTGTCGGACCATTTTTCCTTTCGTAGTATATTTAATTTTAATAACAAAATTGAGGTTATAGCTGAGTGTGGGATACTAGCGGCAGATTGAAAATCTGAGGACAAGGGTTCGACTCCCTTTAACCTCACCATTAAAAATACAAACCAAATTGAGAGACCGTGAAATCAATAGAATTAAACACACTTAGAACGAATATTTTTTAACTTATTAGAATAATTATCAATGAAATATTATGGAAGAGATTGAATTTGATTTCAAAGATTTTCTCCAATTGAATGATAATATTACATTTTTAGCAGGGGCAGGGATCTCAGTCAATCCCCCGTCTTCTTTAGCTTCAGCACATATGATGATGGATGCAATAATCAGATTTTGTTGTCCCGAAAATGTATATTACGATTTAATAGAGAAAAAAGCAATCAGCGGGTTGAAATACGAATATCTTATAGGATTATTCCGAGATGCAATGGACAAAAATTTAAAGATTCTAGATTATTTTACGCAAACTAATAAACCTAACGGCATTCATAAGTTCTTAGCAGAAAAAGTCTGCCAAGGAAACGTTGTAATGACAACAAACTTCGATTGTTTGATAGAATATGCGCTTAGGAAATATGATGACAAAGCTCGTGTGGTTATTACTGAAGAAGATTTCATAAGCCATTCTAATCCTGTAGAAATGGCGAGAAAAGGAATAAATATTGTCTATAAACTTCATGGTTCTCAGAGAAATGTATTCTCGGGTCAAGAAACAAGAGAATCGGTTATTACAACGTTAGACACAATTGCCAAGAACAAGGAGGGTGATATTTTCGCTCTTCCTCAATATGAACGTCAGATGTTTAAAAAGGCATGTGAAGAACGTATTTTAGTTGTTATAGGGTATTCTGGTGGCGACGTTTTTGATATAATACCAACATTGATGCATATACCCAATATCGAACAAATAATATGGATTGAACATACGTCTTCGCAGACCATTTCGAATAAGGAGCCCAATTCTGAGATTCAACAAACGCAATATGACTCAAATAAGATAAAAATATTTTCTTATAAAAAAACAGAGAACGAACCAGAGAACGAACTACAAGCTGATCATATTAAACATAAAGATGAACTTGTGGATGATGTTTTTGATAAGCACATATCGGTTCTTGATAATCTACTCTATAATTTTTCTGACGAATTAAATAAAAAAGTGATTAAGATACAAGGAGATACGGAGAAGATTATATCCGAGGGAACTGCTAATAAAATCGAGAACGCAGTGGGTGGAACCATGAGGTCCCCTTATGATTGGATTAAAAAGCATTTTAAACAGATTGATGAAGGATATAAAGAGTATATGGCAGCAACAATATATTTCAATTATGGAAGACTAAAAAAAGCCCTCGTCCATTTTAAAAATGCATATAAATTGCATCATCAGAATAATAAAAGATATATGATGAGTTACGATCTGGGACAAATAGGACTAATATATTATCAAACAGGAGAAATTGACAAAGCAATAGAAAAATTTAATGAATCCTTGAAAATTAGTCAAAATCTTCAAGCTACGAAAAGAGTAGGAGAGATCCTTGGAAAGATCGGGAATGTCTATAAACACATAGGAAATGCTCAAAAAGCACTTGAAATCCTTGATAAATCTTATGAGATCCATGAAACGCTTGATAATAAACTTGGGATGGCAAATTCACTAGGAAATATTTCATTACTGTATTTAGATACTGGAAAACCACAAAAAGCATTGGAGTATCAAAAAAAGGCATATAATATTGATAAGCAGCTCAATAATATGAAGGGAATGGCAGAAGATTTAGGTAACTTGGGCGTAATATTCATGAGAATGGGGAAAATTAAAGAAGCGCTTGAACATCTTGGGAAATCACGCCAGATTCATAAAGAACTTGTCAATCTAAAGGACCTTGCAACAGTATTGGGTAGTATTGGTCTGATTTTCATGAAAACGGGAAAATTAAACGAAGCACTCAAAAAATTTAACGAAGCTTATAATTTACACGTAAGATTTAAAAATTATGAAGGAATGTCAACCCAGCTTTCAAACATGGCTCATGTGTATGCTGATACTGGAAAATATGAGAACGCTCTCAAATATCATAAAAAAGCTCTCGAAATTGATAAAAAAACTAAAAATTCATTAGGAATAGCGGACGATCTCGGAAATATTGGTTATATATATGTGTTCTTAAGAGAATTCAAAGAGTCACTTAAATATTATCAAGAGTCGCTGAAAATGCACAAACAACTTGAAAATTCCAGAGGAGTGGCCAACCAATTGACAGGTATAGGAAATGTTTATATGCGATTGAAAGATTCGCAAAATGCACTTAAGAATTATGAGACTGCGTATAAGATTAATGAGAAACTACAGAATTTAGAAGGTATGGCAGAGGATCTCGGAAATATAGGCAGTGCTTATCTTTTTATGGGTGATGACGAAGAAGCACTTAAATACTACAACAAGACCTTGCAGATAGAGCAAAAACTTAATAATATGCAAGGCATGGCATCTACTCTCGGAAACATTGGAGCAGTTTATAGGGAAAGAAAAGATTACGATAATGCTCTGAAATATTTTAATGCATGTTTTGGTTTATCGATGAAAATAGGATTTCAACGATGCACATTATTTGCCCTCCAAAATATAAAACAAATTAAGGATAAACAAGAAACAGATTAAAGATAAAAAAGAAACAAATCAAATTCGAAGATTATTTAGACGAGATTGGTAAAACCAATTTTGATGGTCTTAGATTGGTGGTAACTGTCTTTTCTACTTCCATTTCTGGTTCTTGTAAAAGATGACGTTCTATGCCCATTGACCGAAACATTCCCCAACCACCAAATACAAATTGTTTTGTCCATGGAAATGCCGTCTTTAGCATCCACATAAACTTGTCTTTCAAAATTCGATTTAACATCTTTTTCGGGTATTGCAAATTAATGTAAAATTTTGCATAAGCTTCAGCGACTAATTTATACATCATATTTCTACTTAATTCGTCCGTTCTCATCATAGGTGTAAATAAATTGTAATATTTATATTCAAGAGTTGATATTTTTCCCGCTTTCATTTGTTGTTTGAAAAAATCCGTGCCAGGAAAAGCTGTTATAGGCGTAAATTGTACGAAATCTGGATCGAGATCAATTGCAAATTCTATATTTTGTCTAACCATTTCCGCTGTTTCACCAGGATATCCTATAATCATTCCAGCAAAAATACTCATTTTATTATCTCTGCACATTTTACATGCCGTTCGTATCATGTTTTCATTTGTATGCTTATTCATGGCATCAAGACTCTGTTGATGAATTGATTCAATCCCTAAAAATATTTGTCTAAACCCCGCTTCAGCCATCTCAGCAGCCAGGGTTGGGTTATTATACAGAGTATCTACGCGAGATTGGCAGCTAAAATAAAAGTGCTTATTCATTTTCGACTTGACTAAGAGATTGAGAATTCTTCTTGTCCTTTTTATATTAATACTGAAATTGTCATCATTAAAGAATATAAAATCCCATTTTTGCCCCTTCAAATTATAAATGGAATAGATTTCTTCCATGACGCGTTTGACACTTTTAGTTCGATAACGTAATTTATTTGACTGCCCTTCTGCATTTTCCCACATCTTAATAATACAACAGAAGGTACAATTATGAGGACAACCGCGACTTGTTTCCATCAAAATTACTCTAGTTCCCATATATTGATATGGTTTTCCCCGTAATAAATCTCGACGTGGTATTGGAAAGTTATCGAGATTTGATTCTAAGGGGCGGTTGTCATTATGATGAACTACACCATCGTCGTCATGATAAGACAAACCTAAAATGCTATCAATGTTAGCATTCTCAGTGCTTGGATCAATACAATTTATTATTTCACGAAATGTATGTTCCCCTTCGCCCCTAACACAATAATCAATTGAGGGATGCGCAGCTACACCAGCTGGATCTAGTGTGGGTTGATATCCGCCGATAACTGTAATTGCCCCTTCTTCTTTAGCCATATCAGCAACCTCAAGTGCGTGGGTGATTTGAGGTGTCATCGATGTTATGGCAACAACTTCATGCTCTCTTAATAGTTTTCTAAACTTCTTTTCCTTGTATTTGTCAACTTTGAAGTCAAATAAAGTTGCTTCATGTTCTGGCACCATTGCTGCTATGCTCAAAAGAGATAATGGAGGTCCTTTCATAACTGAGTCCAATCCTGCCTCAATCTTCCCTGGGTTTACATACAATATTTTCATAATTTTTTTCAATCCATAAATTTTCTTAAAATGCACTTTTACTAATATATTGATTTAACAAAGTAGATTTAACAATATGTTGATTTAACAAAGTAGATTTAACAATATAAATCTTTGCTATTAGTAAAACAAACCAAATTAAAAGAAACGGCAACAAGTCTTGGAATTATAAAATATAATACACACAAAAAAATACTCTAGAATGAATATAGGAATCATGAATTATCGGATAGAGAGTATTGAGCAATTTGTTGAGTTATGGACTAGCATTTACAGCACAGAAGGGAAACCCGATTGGTCTCATATTCTTCCCTATTATGATGAAAACATCCACTTCCGAGATTCCATACAAGAGATTGAAGGTATTGAAGAGTTTACTGCAATGACAGAGAGATTAGTTGAGCGTTCGAAGGATTTACAATTCAAAATCGTAAATATTCTGATGAAAGAAAATCTCATTTTGTTTGATTGGGAAATGACACTAAGCTTCAAAAAGTATCCCAATTCCACAATGTATGGAGCAAGTCGTATAAAACTAAATAATAATGGTAAGATCGTTGACCAAAGAGATTATTATGATCTTTGGGGAGACATTTTCGATAATATGCCTAGATTTGGAAAGCGCTATAGAAAATTTATGAGAAAGAAATTTGGTTAGGATGTGCAGACAGATTATGAATAAATATTTGAAGCAATACAAATGGGAAAACATTAAAGCTATGATGAGAAACAACAAGGCTGATCCAAAGGAATGTCATGATAGTTTTAAGGACAGGTTGGTATTGATTACTGGTGCAACATCCGGTATCGGTTACGTTACAGCACGAGAATATGCCAAATACGGTTCGAATTTACTTGTTATTAATCGAAATGAAGAAAAATCCCAAAATTTATGCACAGAAATTCAAAATGAGTTCGGAGTGACGTGTAATTATGAGATCGCGGATTTTTCACATCTTAGTGATATTCATAAAGTTAAAGACAAAATAAGGGAATCGGACCTAGAAATTGATGTCTTTATACATAACGCGGGTGTTTACAATACAAAAAAAAAGTTTACTGATGATGATATTGAAGAGGTATTTCAAGTTGACTACCTTGGTGCGTTTATTCTAACTTATGGATTGAAAGAGAAATTGAAAGCCCAAGGAAAAGCCCGAATTATTTTCGTAAATAGTGAAGGACATCGTTTTGCTATCCTTGGAATACATCTGGATGATTTGAAATGGGATCACCATCGATATACAGGATTGAAAAGTTATGGATCGGCTAAAACAGCACAACTACTCTCTATGATTAAGTTTAAAGAATATTTCAAGCATAGTGGTGTTACAATTAATGCGATGCATCCCGGTGACGTAAAGACTAACATGGGAGAAAATAATGGTAGATCTTATCGGTGGTTTAAACACAAATTTATAAATCGTAAAGCTCGATCCCCAGAAATATCCGCTAAAGCTTTATATTATTTAGGAGTATCCAACGATTTAGATGGTGTAACCGGAAGGTTTTTCAATTTAACCACTGAAGAGGATCCTGCTCCACCAGCATTAGATGAAGAAATGGCACAAAAATTATGGGAAAAGAGTATTGAATTAGGGGGATTAGAATGAAACGAAAAAATAAAGAAGATACGAAAGTCATCATTGTCGGCGCTGGAATGTCTGGATTGACTTCATCGACCTATCTAGCAAGGGCTGGTTATGATGTTCTTTTGATAGAAAGGAACGAGCAGCCAGGAGGTTTATTGAATTCATTTAAACGAGAAGGTTTCTTGTTTGACTCTGGGGCACGGGCAATCTTAAATTCCGGGATTATACGACCAATGCTAAATCAACTAGAAATCAATCTTGAATTGATACACAGTCCTGTTTCAGTTGGAATTAAAGACAAAATTATTGATATTAAGTCAAAGGAAAGCCTTGATCATTATCAAAAGCTTTTAGAATATTTTTATCCTGAAAGTAAGGAAGATATTGCCCACATTATTTCCGTTATCCGAGAAGTTATGGATTATATGGAAGTCCTCTATGGATTAGATAATCCAAGCTTTAGAGATATAAAAAATGATCGTCACTATGTTTTTAAAGAGTTACTACCTTGGCTACCCAAGTTCTTAAAGACTATTAGAAAGATAAACAAGATGACAGAGCCTGTTGAAGACTTCTTAGAGAAGTTATCTTCTAATCGTTCATTAGTAGATATAATTGATCAGCATTTCTTTAAAAATACACCTATGTTCTTTGCTATGGGGTATTTTTATGTTTATCTTGATTATATTTATCCAAAGGGTGGAACTATGCAAATTCCCAAGGGATTATTCGAAAAGAGTCTTGAATTGGGAGGAAAGATTAGATTTGGGACAGAAATAACTGAAATTATTCCAGAATCCCATCAAGTAGTTGCCCATGACGGAAAATCATATTCCTACGACTCTCTGATATGGTGTGCGGATTTAAAGACATTATACCAGCGCTTGAATTTGTCGAATCTAAAAAAAAAGGATATACGGAATATTCGGGATTTTACAGAGGTACTCAAAACTAAACGTGGAGGAGATTCAATTTATAGTCTATTTCTCGCCGTTGACTTGCCATTAGATTATTTTAAGAAGATTGCCAATCCTCATGTATTCTATACACCATCAAAGACCGGATTAGGTGACCTACATCGTTCCGATGTAGAAGATATTATTGTTAATTTTGAAACGAAATCTAGACAAGATATTCTTCAATGGTTAGATAATTATTGTAAAAGGAATACTTATGAGATCTCAATTCCTGCTTTGCGGGATGCCTCTTTAGCAC
>WJKO01000098.1 GCA_014729055.1 Promethearchaeota archaeon
ATTATATGTCTCATATACTTCTTTAATGGTTTTCTTCGTTATTTCATCACTAACGCTAATGGATGCAATATCTTTCCTAAGTAGTTTCATATCTGGTTTTTTGTTAAGGTTTCCCAATTCATCCATTTGACCACCATACAAATCAATTAATCTAGCTAAATTACTTGGATGCCCTACATTCATAGCACTGGACAAACAATTCTTAGAAGGTGATATCTTTTGATATTCTCCCGTTTTTAGAAATTTTGGAAATTCGTCGTTTTCATTTACAGCAGCAATGAATTTAAGTACTGGAAGCCCCATGTTGTATGCAATCAGCCCCCCCATTAAGTCTCCGAAGTTTCCAGAGGGAACACTAAAGATAACGCGTTGATTATTGGTACTTGTTAATTTCATATAAGCATAGAAATAATAAACGGTTTGAGGTAATAATCGCGCAAAGTTTATTGAGTTGGCAGATGAAAGATTTAAGGATTTTAAGTCAGGATCTGCGAATGCACCTTTTACCATCGCTTGGCAATCATCAAATTTGCCATCAATGCCGATAGCGGTCACATTTTCTCCTAATGTTGTCATTTGCTTTCTTTGTCTCTCTGATATCTCGTCTTTTGGATACAGAACGACCATATCCACATTTCCTTGACGATAGAATGCATCTGAAACGGCTCCACCCGTATCGCCTGAGGTTGCAGTTAATATAAGAAGTCTACGACCTTGTTGTTCTAAAAAATAATTCATCAATCGGGCCATAAGACGAGCGGCAAAATCCTTAAATGATGCCGTGGGACCTTTATCCAAACGCATAAGATAATTGTGATCAAATACTTTTTCGATTGGAATCTCAAAATCATAAGCATCATCGCACAAGCGTATTAAGACCGCCTCAGGTACATATTCTTGTAATAATTTGCCTGTTACGATTTTTGCTATTTCCGAGTAGTTTTTATCTCGTAAACTATCGAGTTCTTCGTCCGTTAATTTCGGTATGTTGCTTGGCATATAAAGACCTTTATCTGGAGCTTGACCAGTGAGGATAGCATCTCTTATATTAGTTTTAGCGGCTTTATGATTAGTACTATAAAACGGAATACCCATAATCTTTCACTTACTCGAAGTATATAATTTATATCTCAATTAAAAGTTTATAGATGATTGAGAAATACTAGTCGATTAGATGATTACTCGATTAAGAGTTCATCTTTTATTTTTTAGTGAGTTGAATAGAAAAAAAAAATATATTTTTGATTATATGCTTAGCTTGGTTGAAAAACTCCGCCAAATACAATCCACGCTAATAATGTTTTTGCTATTAAAGACAATAATTGATATGCCCTCTCTCCAAACATGTAGTCTTTAAACTTACCCCAGCGTTTATAATATGCAAGCATTACTATTGCAAAGCAATTGAATAACACAAATTCCACAATATAGATTGCATAAACGAAATCTGGAGGCGTTCCATTCGCTCCGAGGAAGTAACCCGTTATAATGATCCAAGGCACAATTCCGGCAACACAACCTAAAATATAGGCTGTCCATTTCACATCTTTCTTATTCTCATTACTGGGGTTCTCATTTTCCATGAGCATGCCAAACATATTCATGAGGAAGTTAAGCATAAACATAGCAAATAAGGTCCAAATATCCGTTATTGTGAAGAACATACCTATCAGCACGATCATTACCGAACTGCTAAATGCATATTCAAACCACCTTAAAGGATTTCTATGGTTTTTTAGATTTCGGATATATTTTTTGTTTAAGGGCCAAGCTAATAGAAAATGAGCAAATGAAGACATTAAAAGAAACGAACCTACTGCAGCACCGAGAGCGTTAAAAGTATATATCTGTTGCGGATCTAGAACTGGGGGGAATCCTTCACCTACACCAGAATAATCAAAATAGAAAGTATAAATCTGAAACGGAAAATCGATTATTGTTCCCAAGATAATCATCAATATTCCTTGTACTAAATGTAGAAGCGCCATGATTTTATTGAATTTGGTCAAATATTCTGGTTTAATTGGAGAATCCCATTCCGTATTTAGAATTTCTGTTGTAGCTTTTTCTGACATGGTGAGCGTTCTAATGATCGGATCTATATAATTTCATTTCGTATTTTTTATAAAGATCGATGCAAGATGACCAAAATTTCGTTTTTTTAAATAAGTTTCATACAATTCTTTAAAAACGGGGATCTATAAGCAACAATATATACATATAGAATTGATTTTAAAATGCTAAGAAGAAGTAGTAATTCTCATAACAGAGAAAATAATAAATATTTAGAGATTTTGTTTTTTGGTGCTCTGATTGTAACTGCATTGTTTTTTTTTGTAGAAAACGCCAATCAAACCGACAATTATATGGAAAAAGCCCCAATAGATTTTAATCCGACGTTAGAAATTTCGGGAGCTTGGACCAATACATCTATTACGATAGATAACTGGCTTACGACGAACACAACTCACTCGGGGAACTGGACATGGGCTTTAGCACAGCCATGGTGTGATGGTTTGGGAACATTCGAAAAACCCTATCTAATTGAAAACATCACCTTCAATACTCCTAGTGGTGAGAATGGACTAACGATCCAGAATACGCACAAATTTTACGTGAAAATTCGGAATTGTTCTTTTACGAATCTTGACTATGATACTGGAAGTGCAGGGCTACACTTGAACTATGCCTCTAATGTAACCATATATAATTGTACGTTTGATACAAATTTTAGAGGCATCTACATTTTCTCTAACAGCGATAATAATACAATTAGAAACAACACATTAAACACAAATTATTATGAAGGTATTTATCTCAACCATGACTGCGACTGGAATAATATATCTAACAATAAACTGAGCAATACCATCTATGATGGAAATTGGGATGGAACCACTATTTACTTGAGGAATAATTGCAATAACAACACGATTCACAACAATACATTGAATATTGGTGAACAGAAGGGTATTGGATTGCTCACGAATTGCAAATGGAATAATATTACTTATAATAAAGTAACAGAGCATGATAGAGGTATAGATTTGCTTTATGGTTGTAGTTATAACAATGTGCATAACAATACGTTAATGGACAGCGACCGGTTTAATTTAAAAGTTCAAGATGGAAACCACAATAATATAACGTTTAATCACTGCGATGGGTCCACACTAGACGGGTTGGTTCTCTCAAATGGTTCTTCATATGAAAATACAGATTATAATACAGTTATCAATAACACTGTTAAAAATGCCGAATATGGAAATGGAATTAATATCTATGATGTCAAATATAGCACATTTATAAATAATACACTAGAAGACAATAAGTACTATGCATTTCAAATTGAAGACGATGCGGCTAATAATGATATTATTTCGAATATTATGCTGAATAATGGTAATGGAGGAATGTTAATCGAAAATATCAATAATATAATCAATAATACAATTGACGGCGGAACATACGGAATAAGATGGAATAATAATGGCGGCGGTAATATTCATAATAATTCAATAGGTAATGTTGCTTATGGTTTAAGGGGTTCTTATATTGTGAATGCAGACATTGAAAACAACACAATAGAAGCATCAGATAGTGGTATGGATTTCTTTGCTGGTCTTAGCATCAAAATAAACAACAATAGCGTTTCAGGACTTAGTGATGGTGATATCTTGTGTCGAGGATGCAATAATATCAATATTACAGCAAATACAATGGATACAAAGGGCTTAGCTTTTACTGGTGGTACTTATGATCTTGATGAATTAGTTCTCGGTTCAGATAACACAGTAAGAGGGGAAAATATAATTGTTTATGAGGATGATTCTGATATTGTGATAGATGGAAATGTAGAGACTTCATTAAACCAAATGTTCTTTCTTAATTGTCAAAACATAGAGATTAAAAATTGTGAATTATCCGATTATAGCATCCCGGTAACATTCTTAGATTGTGAATCTGTAACAATCACAGATAATAATTTTTCTACAAATACGATCTGTGGTATATCAGGAATTAATATTAATGACACTATTATTAATGATAACACAATTAACGATATTGATTCTAGTGTTGTTATAGATCAAGCAAATTCTTTAGAAATAGTGAACAATAATTTTACGAGAGTTTCTGGAACTGCAGTGAAAGGATCTTCTGTCTTTGAGGTACTTATCAGCAAGAACGAGTTTAATGATTATGAATCTGGAATATACATTTATCAAGCGTCAGATAAAGTATCAAACATTAATATCAGTAGAAATGTATTCAATATTTCCGATCTTGAGGCAATTAACATTGAAAATTGTAATGGATTCCTTATAGAAGACAACATAGCAGAAAACAGTCGCTATTTCGTCAACTTAGATACGGCTCATGCCGGAATTATTAAGGAAAATCGTATCTATGGCAGTCAAACGATAGAGGCATTTGAGTTGTATAAAGTATATGATATAATAGTTATGATGAACGATATAATAAACATATCTGACTATGGAATGATCGTAACTGGAATGGAAAATTCAACTATCGCTAATAATTATTTTTATAATATGGATTTCGGGATAATTTTTGATGAAGATATAGTAAACAATATCACCATTATTGATAATATAATGGATAATATAAGCGATGTAGCGTTAGAACTTTATTATTTTGATAACAGCAGCGTTTATCACAATTTAATTAACAATTCTCACACGGCTATTAGCCTAGAAGATTTAGAGGGCGTGGACATATTTTATAATCGACTTGAAAATTGTTCAAGAATGGGTTAAGGAACTGTTTCTCAAAACTAGCCCAAACTATGACATAATAATAGTGTCTAACATCCAGATTGGATTTGGTTTATTAAAAAAACAATGCTATGTCTAAATATGTTTCCAATACGAGTTGCCGCATCACTCTGCGGTGTGTGTACTAAAACACTCCGAAGATGGGAGAAAAAAGGTAGAATTAAGCCGAAGCGAACGAGCGGGGGACACAGAAGATATACCTTGTCGGATCTCATAAATGCAGAACTCATTTCTAATCACCTAAAACAAGAAACAAATGAAAAAAGCAAACAGACCATGGAAAAGTCCACGATTATCTATGCGCGAGTGTCCAGTCACAAGCAGAAGAAAAGAGGAGACTTACAACGACAACAAGAATGCTTAGAAATCTATTGTAAAAACCACAACATAACCCGTATCATAAAGATCGCAGACGTGGGCTCAGGGTTAAATACAAAAAGACGAGGACTTAAGAAATTGTTTCAGCTCGTAAGAAAGGGAAATGTTGCACAAATACTCATTTCATTTAAAGATAGATTGACAAGGTTCGGGTTTAATTATATCAAATCCTATTGCAACTTATTCGGGGTAGAAATAACCGCGGTAAAAAGTAAACCAAATAAATCTGTGCAAGAGGAACTCGTAGAAGATATGATGTCTCTTATCG
>WJKO01000099.1 GCA_014729055.1 Promethearchaeota archaeon
CTTTTTTGTTCTGCTATCATGACCCTCTGCAATATCACCATACTTAATATTGGTTAGATCTTGCTTAAAATATGTGGCTCCATATTCACGGATCAGCCTCACGACATCATCCGCATAATAATATCTCCAATCGCTGGCATAGCTCATCCCGAACCCAAATTTTCGTTTCACAAGAGGCAAGCTCCTTGCGTTGGGCATCTCTATGAGATCCTTGGTTCCAAGTTCGCGGAAACATGAGAGCCATAACCCAAGATTAAGTCCTTTCGATTTGATATAATCGCATGTCCCCTTGAACTTGGCAAATTTGACGGGATGGGGCTCAGCACTCCCAGCGGACCAACTTGACATGCCTTGGCTCTTTGCCCATCCAGCATCAATTTGCATGCAGCCAAAACCACATTGGGAGGCGATATCTGCCATATCCCTAATATTTTCATCATTGATATTGGCAACAAAATTTGACCAAGTGCACCATAACGGATGAGGGAGCTTTTCCGGCTTTGCCCTGATACCAACCACATTCTCCAGAAACCTTTTGAATTCACCCTCAATGCACCTGTCTATTGGTAATGACACGGCAGAAATTGTCTTTGTCCTTTTTCCCATAAATGCATAGTGAAATATGGGTTCGGATTCAAACTCCTCATTAGGACCCAGAACCCATTCGAAATATTTTTGGGTGTATGCCATTGTGCCGTTATTCTCTATTGTACGCAATACCGAGGGAATTTCACTTGCCAAAATTATTCCATGCGTTTTATGTTTATTCTGCTTCCCTATTATGCTTGCACAGGCGCCCCTCTCTGACGGAGTAAAGTTATTATTTTTATGATATTCTTTCTTTAAAGAAATTCTATCGAGAATTAAATTGTCAATTTTGACCCAGTTATTTCCTTCATTTTTTATAACAATCCACTTTCTGATTGCTGGATGGAATGCGTAAATTTCATAATTAATTTCGACTGAAACCCCTTGCAAATAGTTCTTCTTTCTATTTTCCTTGGAATTCCCAAGTGTTATGGAGATTCTTTGTCTATTTTGCTGAAATGGCTCTAATTTCACATTGATATCTCTGAATATATTGTTTAATCCATTATCATGCTCTATCCGTTTTATCCATTGTATCTCTTGTTCTTCCTCCAAATTTGCAGTATACTTGACTTTTAACCCATCGGAACCCTTTATTTCGCTGCTTTCCTGCTCGATAATTCCTGACTCTGTCTCAAGACTAATACCTTTCGGTCGTTCATTCGGGTTGGCTAAATAAAAAGAGACACATAAATCTGCTGAGGGCGACTCCAATAAATGCTTATTATCAACTTTAATTGATGTAGTTTTTATTGAAAAATTGTCATTTTCCAGCGTAGCAATATCTAATGTTCTTTGAATTAATCCAGCCTTGATGTTAATACCATTTTTCTGCTTTGAAATCAACCATTCAGATTGAATAGCTTGCTCTCCGCTCATAAGTATAATGATTTAGAATTGAATTTTTATGTTGCTAATATTTAGAAAAATCATTACCCTAATAATTCGTTGTGTTTTTAAAAACATTTATAGCAAGAAATCGAAGTGATCAATTTTTTCCTTTAAATTACTTCAAATTATATTGTAGTGTAGATTGAATAAGGATGAATAGTATTAACTATAGCACAAAATATAAATTTGTCGATGACAATCTGTTTTTAATAGCTAAAATCAATCCTAAAACCAAGAAACAGTGTTTAGTCTTCCAACAGATTGATAAAGAGTCCAGAAATGTGATATTTTCCCGCCAACTCACATGTATTCATACTGCTGTAACAAGAATATCAATAGCCGATTATGAATCTATGATAAATGATGATTCAGAAAGAAAAAAATTTAATAATAATCTACTCAACATAATCTCAACTGAAAATCTAGAACCCATAGACTTAGAACTCGACGAAAAATATTTTGCATTTAAGAGTTGGGTTCAGGGAATAGCAGAGTCAGGATTATCTGCTATCCTTATTCAAGATGAAATTGAGAGGATGGCTTTAATAAATAATCCGATTTCCATTTTTCTGTCTTCCTGTTTGATTAAAGCCGAACCAGACTTTATTGATGATTATTTAGCATTAATTAAGCAATCATGCAAAAATAAAGATATTTGGAATAAAGGTAATGAAAATCGTGATAACTGGCATAGATCCTCACTTATTGCATCTGTTGATAGAATAATAACTATCATTAAAGAATTAGACGAAACCGAATTACTAGTCGAAACGGTATATAAGTTGATCAAATTCTACATCACGGAATCCTTACCTACATGTGTAATTAATTTCATCCTTGAAAAATTCGATTTTAATATTTTGGGGGATTTATTAGCTGAACTTGAATATGATTGGATTGTAAAAATTTATAATGATTCTCAACTGGAGGAACGTAATAGAGACTTGATCTTTTCCTTTCGCATTGAAACAGATTCAGAATTCGTCAACGATTATTTAGAGGTAATTAAAAAAGAAGCCAATATAAAAATTAAAAGAGACAATTCTGGGAAAGAAGATGATCGTGGGGAAAATCCCTCGTTGAAAAAAAAGGTGAAAAAAATAATCTACGTAATAAATCATATAAAAAAAGAACAATCAAGAAGGGAATTATCATACAAATTTTTTAAACTCTATTTCACCGAATCTCTGCCTCTTCAAGTAATGATTTTGATCTTTGAAAATATTAATTCCTACACGCTCAGCAATATATTAGATAATTTGGAAAATGACTGGATTAAGAAAATTCTCAATGACTATATTCAAAGTATTAAAATAAAATGTAAAAATAATTATGAGCAACGTGAATCAGATAAGATTTATGAATCTTGGAACAAGCAATCATTGAGGTATTCAATTTCGATAATACTAACATTTATAGAAAGAATGGAAAATCCGAAGAAACGATCAGAAGTATTATATTCTGTTTTTAAGTTTTATTTCACTGAATGCTTACCTGTTTATGTATTAAATTACATTTTTAAAACTGTAAAGAAGAAGTTTTTGCGAGAGGTTTTAAGCGATTTGGAACGTAATTGGGTTATTACAGCATATAATACACCTGATTTAAAGAAAGAGCATAAATTTTTGATCTTCTCTTTTCTCATTGCAACGGATTCAGAATTCCTCAACGATTACTTAAAGGTAATTAAATTATGCAACTCTGGGAAAGATCATAATCGCGAGAATGTATCTTCGTTAAAAAAATCAGTAAAAAAATTCATCCGCGTTATTAATGATATAGAAAATTATAGAATAAAAAAGAAATTATTGTATAAATTGCTTGATCTCTATTTCACCGAATCATTACCGTCATATATCCTGCGGTTAATCTTCGACACGATGAATAAGAAGAACCATTCCAATATATTAGATTTGATGCAAAATATGCCCAATAATTGGATTGTAGCTATCCATAATATTGAAGATTTTTATAATAAAAAATGTCTATTCAATCAATTTTGTAGAAAGCACGATTTATCAGATTTATTATTCATTCAAGATTATTCAATTTGGAATTCAACAATGAGTCATAGATGGCGAGTCTTTGATGTATTAAAACATATAGATAGAGAAGAAATCAATAAGAAAGCCCGAAAAAATAACATCGATAGTTTTTTTATAAGAAATTGTATTACAAAAGTAAAATCGAAAAAAAATACGATCGAAGAACTCGTTAAACATAAAACTAAGGTTCCAAAAATAGGATCTATTTATGAATTCTGCGTACTTGCCAATTATAACCCAAAGAAATTGAAACGATGGTTAGCCCCACAAATATCTCTGCATAAGTCATATATAGAAAAAAAGATACCTAAAAGGAAGGGAGGTTATCGAACATTACATATTCCTTATCCTAAATTGAAGAGAATACAAGTATGGATAAAAGAGGAGATTCTTGATAAATTACCTGCATTACAATGTGCAACGGGATTTATAAAGAATAAATCAACGAAGAATAACGCAAAACCCCATTGTCAAAAAAAATTGATAATCAAGATGGATCTTATGGATTTTTTTCCATCGATTAAATTCTGGCAAATTTATCGAATCTTTAGATCTCTCAGATATATTCACGAAATATCCATTGTTTTAACTTACCTCTGTACCGTTCCATTGGCAAAGCATATTACTCATAAAGGAAATCAAAAGGAATATTTTCTCGAGACTTCTTTTCGATTTTTACCACAAGGTGCACCAACTAGTCCAGGATTATCTAATCTCGTACTTATTGAAGCCGATAAAGAATTACAGAATCTAACTAAATCTTTGAATATGTCTTATACTCGCTATGCTGATGATCTGACATTCTCTGTTAACGATTCAGAATTTAAAATCAGACCGTTTATCCAAAAAGTATTCAATATTGTTAGAAAACATCATTTCTGGGTAAATAAAAAGAAAATCAAGATACTGAGACCTTATATGCAACAGCGAGTTACAGGGCTCGTTGTAAACAAAGAAGTTCATATTCCGCGATCTTATTATATGAGAATAAGAGGAATTTTGCATAAATTAGAAAATTATGGATCCGAGATGCCATTGGAAGAAAGAAAAACTCTAAAGAATATGGTATCTGGCATGATAGCTTATATGCATTCGATTCAACCAAGAAAGGCTGAAAAAATGATAAATTGGTATAATAGAATAAAAATAAATGTGTCCAAGTAATCAATTCTTTCTTTAGTATATAGGTAGAGAAAGCGAAATACGAGGAGGGGAGAAAAAGAAAAATCACAGATTAAAATGGGCAGACTAAAGGAAATAAAATAAAATTCCAAATTAGAATAAGATAATAAATAATTAATCTGATGTATCCATCAGAATATAAAATCAAATTATCGTTTTGCCGAAATCAACTGTACATTTACAGTTCATTTCTTTTAGTTATTCTTGTTTGTGAGTTGTTTTATTTTTTATAGTTTGTATCATGAACAACATGTTTGCTTGGATAAATCTTATATCTGATGTATCCATCAGAGCGGTTTCAAAGGTTGATTTAAAAGAAGTGAGCAATCACGTGGTAATGTTTTAACCCCGTGATTTCTCTTAGCAAGCAACATCAGATGCTCATGTGACAAATTAATAAAAGAGCTAGTCTACTTGGATAAATCTTATGTCTGATGCATCCATCAGAAATGCTTCAAAGTATATTTTAAGTAATATAAGCAATTTTCGGGTTGCTTTTACCCCAAAATTGCTTTTAGCAAGTATAATAGTTCTAGTATTGGTTTAATCTATCAAATTAAGAATAAGATAAATATTTCATTCTGATGTATCCATCAGAATAATCAAAAAGATTACTAATATAAAAATTGAATAATATTCTCTCTTATTATTCAATTTTATTAGTTATTCTTAATTTAGATATATTTTTTCTTAGAGTTAAGAAAGATAGCTTCATCCGAATTTACTTACAAATTCAATCATTGATTTCCGCGTATTGTCATTTTCCAGCGTAGCAATATCTATTGTTCTTTGAATTAATCCAGCCTTGATGTTAATACCATTTTTCTGCTTTGAAATCAACCATTCAGATTGAATAGCTTGCTCTCCGCTCATACATATAATGATTTAGAATTGAATTTTTATGTTACTAATTGATATGAATAGAAGAAAAAAATTTTTAAATTAAATTTAGGTTTATAAGAAGTCAGAACAGAATAAGAAGAAAGAAACACCCAGAAATAATTAGAAAAACATGTGTGATGAAAATATGGGGTCTCAAATTTTTATCAGCTACGCAATTGCTGATTCTGAAAGGTTGCACGTTAAAGAAATTGCGCAAAGTCTCGCGCGCCGACGGGGAATAGACTCCGTCCACTGCTATGAAACATGGTCAGGATATCCCGATGGCAGCATCGTTAGGTTCATGGAAGAAAACATCCAGAAATCACAATATTTTGCTGTATTTTGCACTATGGCATCGCTTCACTCGAAAAACTGCCAAAAAGAGCGGGAATTAGCAATATTTCAAAATAAACGAATTATACCCCTATATGAGGATTTCGGGTTCGTTCCCGGATTGTGTCAGCCCCATAAGGGCGTTGATATAACGGATAAAAGCGATGCTACAATAGTTAATGAACTTACTGATCTTATAACAGCGACCGCCGGAGGTCGTAAACTTGATAGCACGTTTAAAAAGTATCGGGAAATGAAGTTGATATCGGCAGAATACACCTCCATGCTTGAGCTAGAATCGCTGGTAGGAGAAGAGATCCCCAACGTATCACGAGTAGAATGGAATACATTTGGGTTTGTTACCTCGGACAGCCATGTAACGCAGCTCGGACTTTATCGCAAAGGGTTATCCTCTCTCCCGGACAGTATAGGCAACCTTACATCACTTAAAGAACTATATTTGATTGGTAATACATTAAACTCTCTCCCAGAGAGTATAGGATCCCTTACATCACTCGAACAATTAAGTTTGGGTTCTAATGAGTTGTCATCCCTCCCGGAGACTATAGGATCCCTTACATCACTTAAAGAACTACGGTTGAACGGAAATAAGTTATCCTCTCTCCCAGATGGTATAGGATCCCTCACATCGCTCGAAAGACTATATTTA
>WJKO01000100.1 GCA_014729055.1 Promethearchaeota archaeon
GAATAAATGGCCATATCACACGCTGATATGGAGGGGTCCAGACAATGAATCAGAATTACTTTTAGCATGGAATCAACATAAGAATAACTGGCATAAATACCTTAAGACCTTTAGAAAATTATCCGTATTGGTAAAAGAAGGAGAAAATGTAGTTGCAAATTATTTAAGCGATTTTGAAGAAATAGAAAAGAAACTCTCGGATGACTACTTACCTATAATCGTAAACGTTTACGGGCATGGTGATGGAGGACATGGACCTCGACCACTTGAAATAATAGAAGAAATATGTTGGGACGATGAAAACCTTGCAAAAATGGGAACAATGAGAGACTTATTTAATGCGTTAGAACCATACCGTGCCAGGCTACCAATTTGGCAAGATGAATTGTATTTAGAAAATCATAGAGGAACATTAACGAGCGTTCATATGATTAAAGAAAACAACAAAACTTCAGAAGTGTTGCTCCATGCTATTGAAATGTTAAATTCAATTAATGTATTACAAGGCGGAACAAATTATCAACCAGAAATTACGGAATTATGGAAGCCAGTGTTATTTTGCCAATTTCATGACGTGCTCCCTGGATCCTCAATACCCGAAGTATATCGTGATTGCGCGGAGGATTATAAAGGTGTTTATAAAACTATTTTTCAATTAAACAATAGAATCACAGAAGAAATCCAAGGACGAAATGGGAAAACATTAAATGAAAATAAAGGCGAATACAAAATATCTATATTTAATCAGTTATCGTGGGCACGAAGTGGCATAATATCGATCCCCATTAGAGATCTAATTCCTCATAAAGATATTGAATCTAAAAACTTGAAGTTTAACGTTATCGATGAAAATGGAAATATCTATTGGAACCAAATAAATACTATATCATTTTATGATGTAAATCGAGAATTATCAGCAGGATTTACAGAAGTTTCAGGCTACAATTATCTTAGAAACAACAATGGAAGAGAAAAATTGCATATATTTAATGAATCCCCCATTGAGAAAAGATTTCTCTGGATCCAGATCCCTAATAATAATAAAATTAAACCTTTTAGCTGGCGGACGATTAAAATTTCTATAGAAAAAGAGGAAAAAACATTAGATAAATCACCTAAGAAAACAAAACTGAAAAACTACAAATATGAGGCGGGTGTAAATGAAACTTTATCTCAAATTATACTGGAAAATAACATTATCAAAATTAACATAAAACCAGATACTGGCATGATTACGGATGTCACTTTAAAGGATTCAGAAATGCATATTATTGAACAAATTGGACCAGTTTTATATGATGACCCCAAAACTCGCTTTGATGCTTGGAATATTCATCCCGACTACTTTAAAAATCAGGAAGTAATGCCAAAAATTGAAAGTTATTCTATAGACACAGAAAACGATTTGATAGAACAAATACTAATGAAAACATATCCGTCAGACGCGGGATCAGTATATTATTATCGAATCCTCTTGCTTAAAGATGATCCAACAATTTATTACGATATCACGGTTGATTGGCAAGAAGATCACAAACTATTGAAATTCAGAACCAAACCAAGCTTTAATGGTGATAAAATCAAATGCGGAATACAATATGGAGCGATTGAACGCGCGACGACACCCCAAAATCGATTCATTAATTACGAAGCCAAATTTGAATATCCCACTCAGCAATGGACATCAACAACCGGGAGAATAAATGACGAACTAATTGAAATAATCTTATTAAACCGAAATAAGTATGGAATTTTTGCAAAAGGAACACAAATAGAACTTTCATTACTAAAAGCAGCGGAATTCCATAAACCAACAAGCGCCGCTACCTTGGATGATGATGATCCCCGTCCAAGATTGATTGACAGAGGATTTAACAGACTATCAACTGCGGTTACCTTTAGGAGGATAACCTCAAATAATCAATTTAACTGGAAAAGCGGATATGCATATAATTATCCATTCATTTCTAATAAAGGGGTTGCTAATATTAACGGTAATATTGACGGTATATCTCTATTTGAGATCAATCCTAAATGCGAAAATATATTTATTGGTGCCGTGAAAATAGCGGAGAAATGCCCAAAAGGCATAAATCCAAATGAAACATGGTTCTACAAAAATGAGTCAGGTCACGTTGGGCTAGTTCTAAGAATTATAGAATATTATGGAAAAAAGACTTCTTTTAATATCAAATTTTCAGATGATATCTTCATAAACAATGTGAGCGAAACAGATATGTTAGAACGAATCTATAAGAATATGGATAACTCTTATAAAGAAAATGTCGAAAAAATAGATGAACACACGTTATCTGTTAAGATTAAGCCAAAGGAAATAAAAACAATTCTTGTAGATATGAAAACAAAAACAATGGATGAGCTAAAAGAATAAATAAAAAAAAATATGAAATATTTGTTTAAACTATACTTTCGTTAATTGAAGCCATCCTTTACCCCCTTCAATTGCCAAGAATAAGGGGAGAAATAAAGATGCACTCAAGCTCTGTACAGCTTGTAGAGTATTGATTGAAGGGCCTGCTGTGTCTTTCATAGGGTCGCCAACTGTATCGCCCGTAATCGATGCCTTGTGGGCCAGCGTTCCTTTACCGCCGAAATGTCCGTCTTCAATGTATTTCTTTGCATTGTCCCAAGCACCACCTGAATTAGACATCAATAGAGACAGCATAAATCCAGTTAGAATAGTCCCGACAAGATAAGCTGCCAAAGCTGCAGTCCCAAAAATTAATCCTGTGAAAACTGGTCCGGCAATCGATACAAAGATAGGAATCGCTAATTTCTTCAAAGAACCCTTTGTCGCGATATCAATACATTTTGCAAAATCTGCGGGTACTTCTCCTTTAAGAATACCGGGCTCTGCATCATATTGTCTATGAATTTCCGCTATCATTACTTCTGCGTTCTCTTGCACGGATTTCACAAGAACTGCGCTGAAGATTGCAGGCATCATAGAACCAATGACTGCGCCGACCATAACATTTGCGTTTAGAAGACTTAAATCAAACGAAGAACCACCGAACTCTTGTGCTTCTTGAATGAAACTGTAAAGCAATCCGAGAACTGTAAGTGCCGCAGCACCAATTGCAAATCCTTTCGTTACTGCCTTTGCTGTGTTTCCTGCAGAATCCAAGTGGTCGCATAGAGTGATCGTATCTTCTTCAAGTCCACCTTGTTCAGCTATACCACGCGCGTTATCAACTATTGGACCATATGCATCATTACTGACGATCGTTCCAATGATTGCGAGCATACCAACAGAAGCACTCGCTACTCCGTAAACTTGTCCTAATTGCCATGCAATTGCCATAGCAACCACAATACCAATCGTTGGAGCCGCGATACTCTCTAATCCATATGCAAATCCGCTGAGTATTACCGTAGCATGTCCACTTTCTGCACTTTCTGCTATATTTTGAGTCGGTTTCTTTTGATCATTTGTATAGTAGTCTGTTGTCATTCCAATAACCACACCCGCCAGAAGTCCTATGACTCCAGCAGCATAGTTTTTCCATAATAGAATCGGATCACCCACTCGTCCATCTAATGTGCATATAAATGTAACCAAAGCATTAATACCCGCAAATACCGCCGTTGAAATATATGTACCGTTGTTTAAAGCCTTACCGGGATCATCTTTTACGTAACTCTTTGTGAACACAATACCACCGAGTGATGCAATTAATCCGCTTGCACTTACTATCATCGGATATGCTTCCATCATATTTCCGTTAACTGAAGTAAACGCCGTTGCAGTACCTAATATAATCGCCGCAAGAATTGAAGCTACATAGGAGTCAAATAAATCCGCACCCATCCCAGCAATATCACCGACATTGTCACCGACATTATCTGCAACTGCTGCCGGGTTACGTGGATCATCTTCTGGAAGTTCGAATTCGCCCTTTCCAACTAAATCTGCCGCTACATCAGCTGTCTTCGTGTAGATACCACCACCGCATTTCGCAAATAATGCAATACTAGATGCACCGAAACTAAAACCAAGAATGACATCTTTTGGTTCGAGAGCGGTTCCCGTGGCTTCGACAGCCATATAGATTATCGTTACACCGCCGAGTGCCGCACCAACTACTGCAAGACCCATTACTGCGCCGCCAAAAAATGAAACATTAAAAGCAGGACTTAAACCCTCCTTAGCAGCATGAGCAGTTCTGGTATTTGCTTTTACACCGACTTTCATACCTAACCATCCCGCAAATGCACTGGCAGCAGATCCTGCCAAATATGCCAGCATTTGAGCCAAATTCCATTCATCGGGAAGTTTCATCAATAGAATTATTACTGCTAAACCCGCTACGAAAAATGCCAAAGTAGTATATTGCCGTTTCAGAAAAGCATTTGCACCATCTTCAATGTATCCCGCTACCGTCTGCATCGCTTCATTTCCCGGATCCTTCTCAATAACCATTTTTGAAAGCCATACAGCAATCAAAATGCTAGCTATCGAGGCAATCAATGCAAAAAATAACATTGGGGGAAAAGCTAAAACCATTTTTTTTACACCATTTTTTTAAATTCTTAATCTCTAAATTAAAGATTACATTATTAACTATTGATTAGCTTTTAAAAAGTCTTTATTCTAGCTTTAGACCAAAAATATGAAAAATAAGATACCGAGTAGTTTGATCCGCCTTGAATAAAAAGAATGAGCAAAATGCAGAAAAATGTTATATTTGCGGTAAAAAGTCCGCCATCCACTGCTATAATTGCCATAAACCTATATGTGAATCTCATACATACAAAATCAAACATGCCGCAAAATGCCCGAAATGCACCCGTCAAGAACAAATTAAAGGGATGGTATTAAAGTGGGGGATTATTGGGGTATTAATAGTAACGTTGATTCTGATTATTAGATTTGGTTAAGTTCTGTGCTTTTAGAGTGTGTATTTGAAGTTGATCATATATGATGTGGATTTTTACTAAAAACCGACTTAATTGTCTGGTGGTTTAAGTTGATTGGATCGAAGTTCTAAGATTTTCTTGTTATTTTCAATATCTGCTTTAATATTTCGAATGACAGGGATCCAAAATAATGAATTTGCAAACCAAAATATAGCCACGGTAATCATTGCAGCCCGTCCAGATATAAACTGATACACAAGACTACCAATTAGCGGACCAAGTGCATTTCCAAGCAAGTCTGCAAAAGAAGCAACGCTAATCATCGTACTTCTGTGTTCTGGTAAATTGACATCTAATACGCTCGAATACCAATTTGGACCATTTCCTTGATTGATAAACAAGCTAATAAATACAATGATAGTTAAAAATTGCACTTCTGGATAGGAAATCAGTTCGCCAAACGTCACTCCATCGGGAACATAAAGATCATTAAATAGCGGAAGGAATAAGAGCATATAGGAAAAAACTGGTGCTAAATTGCAGAAAAATGCAATAATTGCCCGAGCATTTTTATTTTTTTTGAATAATTGATCACCAATATATCCAAATAAAATCGCCCCGAAGATTCCACCTAGAATCCCTACACCCATTAATATTAACACGTCGGATTCTTTTATGTTATAGTAATCGTCTAAGTATTTAAAAAGTACAAACGCGACCATAGAGCCAGGGATAGTATCGATAAAATTCAGTATAATCCATTTGTTGCTTTTATTATTCCATAGAATTTTAATGTCCTCTTTCTTAAACTTAAATTGATATTCTGCCCCAGCTACTAAGACGCTATGCAATTCCTCTTCTGAAACGCCCTTTTTCGGCTCTTTTATAAAGATCATCAACACAGCCATTACAAATTCAAATAGACCAACCGTTAAATATCCCACCCTCCACTCTGAAAAACCACTGGATAATGCCAAACCACCCATCTGCCCGATAATTGTCGCAACTGTAAACTTTGAAAATGTCGATGCCCGTTTATCTGGTGATGCATAATCCCCTATCATTGAAAATATTGCAGGTACTACCGCCCCTAATCCAAAACCACCTACCAACCTCATGAAAAAAAGATACCAATATCCTGCAATTCCATTCGGCGTAAAGTAGGTCAATATCGTCAAGATACTATATACAAACGAACAAATAATCGTAATCCATTTACGTTGACCTCGATCTGCTATCACGCCAAAAATAACCATTCCAATGCCCGTAGTAATCATGAAAAGTGCAGCTATTATCCCCAGCGGAGTTGTTTCATTTGCGGCGAAGCCAAAGTCTTCTAAAATGGCGTTGAGTTTGGGAGAAAATAAGTTTTTATCAGCCCAATTCATAATAATAGTTATTAAAAATATGATGAGTGTAAAACGAGCCCCTAATTCGGGCAATTTGTCTGTGACTTTTTCAACTTTTTGCATATATAAGCCTTTGATCTCCCTCTTTTAATGAATTTATATAGAAAATATAATGAGCTATAATGAACTATATTAAACTGAGAACTGACTGAAATGAAATTAAACAATTTGATACTTTTAGAC
>WJKO01000101.1 GCA_014729055.1 Promethearchaeota archaeon
CCACCTCTGGAATTAGATATTGGATAAAACAGATAAGCTTAATTACTCAAGATAAGAATTTTGATATAACATTATTATTTTGGGACCTTGGTGTTGAAGTTGAAGAAGAGCAGAATATTAAAACAGATTTATTCTTAGAAACAGATGGTATATTTGTGGTCGGGGATATTACGGATAAAAAATCATTTGTTAGAATTGAGTCTTATTGGATGCCGAAGATCCGTGAATATATTGCGGATGATGTTCCGATGATATTACTTGCCAACAAGGCCGATTTAGACCATGAATTAAATGAAGAGCAAGTAGAAGATTTTAGAAATAAACTAAATTTTTATCGTGTGTTTTTGACTTCTGCAAAAACGGGAATGAATGTGGAAGAAGCCTTTAAATCAATCATACTTCCTATTTTAAAAAGGGAATTAAGTCTTTTATAATTCGTTAATTAATTCACACCGCACAAGAGGCATATTTTCGATTACCCAATTTCCACATTTTTTAAATATCAGAAAAAACAAGTCACATATCAGAAAATGCTTTTTGATCGAACAGATTTAATAAACGCATTAACCGATTTTAAAACGATTGTTGAGCCGGAAAAAGACGAGGAAAATTGGTGGGCGGGTGCACCTAGTGTTGTATTTGATGCCAAAGACCACAAGTTCTGGCTTGCAGTCCGTATGCGCACGGGCGAGGGAAGGCGCGGAAGTCGGGGGTATGAGATAAGAATTCTCAACAGTAACAACGGAGAAGACTTCTCTATTGTTAAAAAAATTCATCGGAAAGAAATGGATGTTCAAGTATTCGAAAGACCCGCCTTAATTATGTTACCTAACAAAAAGTTTCGGCTATATGGATGTAGTTCATTTTTGGGTCAGTGGGTTATCTGGAAATTAGATGATGTAGAGTATCCGATGGATTTAGATCCGACGACTATGGAAATCATTCTTCATCCTCCATTAAGCGATGGTCCTTCAGCAGCATTGAAAGGATACAAGGATCCCTTTGTTATTTGGTATAAGAATAAATGGCATTTAACCGTTAATGGGGAGGCACACAAGACAGCCGCACGTCCGTATCATTTTATTTCACACGATGGATTCGAATGGGCACCTTGGCCTAATGATGTTGTCAATGGTAAACCTGCAACATTTTTTGAGACGACGGGCTGGCATAATTGGGTTACACGTCCAGCATGTTTGATTCCGCTAAAGATTGGAGTGTTATTGATTTATGAAGGTGCACATTTGAACTGGCATGATGCGGTATATAATCTCGCCACTGGTATGGCATATTCACCCGATCTTACGCATTGGCACGACTTAACTCCCGACGAACCTCTGCTTAAAAGCACAACTCCGGGTGATTTTCATACGTGGAGATATTCCCACTGGCTGCCCGTGGAAGGCGAAATGTATGTTTATTGGGAAGGCGCTAGAGCTAATAATACGTTTGCTACAAGAATGGCTAAATTCCCTTTAGACGATGCTTTAAATTCTTTAATATAATAGATAAATTAAAACAACCACAGTTGCCACCGTAGCACCGCCTATAATTTTTAACAACATTTTCCAGATATCAACGCCATCTGGATTTGGATCATATTCGCGGGTCATATTCGATAAAAAAAACTAAAGATGAAAGATGCAATTTTACAATCAGCCACTAGTTAGCATAAATTTCGGTTTACAATTCTTTTATCATTCTATTTTGCTTGATATTAATTAGATAAAAAGTTTTAATGAGGATGTGAAAAAATGGGATTCGAACAATATATGACTGACAATTGGGGAGAAACGTTAGCTAATATTTATAATGCATTTCTTGAGTGGTTTGTTTCTCTTGAAGTTTCTGCACAGATTATTACTGGGATTTTGATTGTATTGGGATTAATTGCTGTGGGATATATAATATATGGTACTTTATGGTTATCATACCAAATTGTGAAAGCTAGTATTATTTTTAGTATCATTGTCACCTATTTATCAATAGTATTGGTTATCTTATTGATAGAATCAGTATTTGCAATCTTTGGGCTATTAGAAAAGGAACATCTCGAAAATCAATGGGCACATATATCCTACCATGTTAAATATATCATAGCGAAGACATATCCTACTAAAGATGGTAAACTGCCAGAGAAACCAGTTGCTAAGGTATCTCAAAAACCAGCAAAAGTAGAAAAACCCATACATCAACATATATCAGCCCAAGATCACGTAAATAATGCCCCTGTTATCATTTTGAAGCGTAAATCGCAAGAAGCAAAAACGGAAGATGAAGACGTAAGAATACAAGCTGAAGACGTTGGGCAAAATGATTTGGTTGAAACCCCAGTAGAAGCACAAGACGACAATGGATATGGAAAGAAATACTTTTGTCCCAATTGTGGAATGGAGTTTAGTATGGGTATGCTGAATATTTTAAAAGACCGAGCATATACTTTTTGTGAAGTATGCGGTGAGAAATTTTACCAGCGAGATATGGCACAAGTATAAGGAGAATATGATTTTTTTTTATTTTTCATTCTTTTCTAAATTTTTTTCTAAGTATTTTGTTTTCGTCTTTATCGACTGTTATCTATTCTAATTGTATCTTTAACTTGCTTAAACACAAATATAGATAGAAAAGCTACGATTCCACCAAATAAGAACATCAAATTGCTATATTGAACCCCTTGTGGGGCGATTTTGTCACCAATCTGGGCTCCTAAGATTGAACCTGGGGTCATCGGAATCACTTTTGAAGCATGTAAATACGCCAGAAGAGATCCTTTCATTTTCGGAGGAGTTAGATCTTGAGTCCATGTGGTTACAATCAAATCAACAATGGCACTAAATGCAGACATAAAAGAAAACAAGATTGTATAGATCCAAAAAGACGATTCGCTTAAAAGCGTGAAGCAAATTATTGTGATCAAATATAAACAAAGAGAAATTAACACAGGCTTCTTTCTCCCGTATTTGTCGGATAGAATTGAGGCAGGAACCGTTAATGCAAAACCGACTATTGTGGAAACAACTGTAATAACTCCGACCTCTGCAGGAGAGAATAATAATACATTTTCGGCATAAACCGTAATGTAATTCGAATAGAAATTTATCCCCAAGAATAATACAACAAGCCCAAATAACAGTGAATAAAATCCTTTATTTTCTTTATATGCGTCTCTTTGTGTAATCTTTTTTAGACATTCTTTAAACGAATCGGGGTTATCTGGTATAGGTGGATCTTTAAAAAGCTTCGTAGACAAGATGGAACCAAATATCATCATAGAACCCCCTACATAGAAAAATGTTGCGTTATCCCAATAATCTAATATATACATTCCCATAATGAGTGCCGTTCCCACCCCTCCAACTAAGCCGATAACTGCATTTAATTTCCCGCGCTCATGTAGATCACTATGTTCTGTAAATAAAGCGAGTCTAGTAGGTGTAGTCCAATCACCAAATAAAGTAATTAATATATCAATGACTACTGCATAAATTATCGCAGTTGATAAACCAAAATATATGTTGACTAATTTTGTAAATGGAAATAGGAACATACTAATTCCGCCGAGAATACCTCCCCAAAATATGTAGACATTCCTTCTGCCCCTTTTACTGGTACTTGAGTCAGAAAGTGCACCAAAAATAATCATCGAAAGCACGCCGACGATTGCGGAAATAGAAACCATCGCAGAAATATAACTTAACTCGGGATTTATTTCTCTTGACCAATACATATTTATCCAAAAATTTTCGACGGACCAATATGCACCGATACCGACATTTAAAGCAAATTGACCGTAGAGATTCCGCTTTTTCATAATATCAACTTGCATAGACCTTTTGTTTAACTTTCATAATTTGCTGAAGAGATAATCCACATGACTTTAGATAAGGGATGATTCCCCCTAATTCATCAATGTACTTTAAAACATTAATTATCCTCTTTGAAC
>WJKO01000012.1 GCA_014729055.1 Promethearchaeota archaeon
TCAGACAGGGAACGTGCTGCATTCGAATTGGGAATAAAATTAGGCGCTGTTTTTCATATTGCAATGGGAATGCCGGTTTCTCAACAAAAGGACGTTTTATTATCAATTGAAAAAGCTTTGGAAAAAATGATTTCATGCCAACCATATGTGCAAAGTGTTATCGTGAATATTGCGCCTAAGAAAATCTCAGGTAAAAAAGCAACTGAATTTGATTATTCCACGATTAATCCTTCATGTTTGAATGTAACAATAGATTTAGATTATAAAAGTATCAAGATGCAAGGAAAATTAGAATGGAATGAGGAAATCGAATATCCAATAATGCATATAAATTCTATAAAGGAAGATTAAATATATGTGCTAAAAAAAATCTTCCATATAATCGTCTAAATCTTCTAGATATTTCATTAATTTCTTATCCCCAGAAAATCTACGTATTTCCTTTTCATAAAATCTTATTCTTTCAAGTAATTCAAATCCTTTATTAATGTTCTTTTTTGAAAGCAAAGAATTTGGCCTATTAAGAAAAACAGGTAATTTTGATGCCAGAGTTATCGCTTCTATGGCTAAATTTGTTCCTCTATTCATAGGGCTATGTGGTTTTTTAGATCTATATCTCCGCTCTATATTAATTTGGAATTTTGCCCCAAATTTTTTCTTCACTGTATTCCCATCAAATCCTTGTAAATGCTCTGATGCATCTATCTTATTTCCTCGTATTTCAGATATAAGATCGCAAATTAAGACGTATTTCGCATGTTTTAAATATGCTAAATCTGCAAAATTGGGATCTTTAATAATTATTAATTCGTCACGATTCAATTCTTCAATTTGAGTCCCCTTATTTGTTCCGTATAATGCTGTTTTAAGAAAGTATGTAGGATCGTCGGTAAAATTTATCGTACATTTAATCCTTTCGTTTTTTTTAATTGCATGTTCGAAGATTTTATACGTATCGGTTTGCTTATACGGATCTATGACTAACGTATATTCATCAATAAACCGAACACCCATAGCGGCTGCATTATAAACATCTTGATTATCCCATTTTACAACCAAGATAGATTCATAAAGTGTATGGGAATCCAAACATAACGAATCCTCAGAATCTTCTAATATTTTAGACACTTCAATAAAGCAATTCTGATCGATTTTTGGTTTCATTGCGTAATCAATGAATATGAAATATGAAACCAACTTTATAAAATGAAATAAGATAATTTGTGAAACATCTCCTTTAAATAAAAAGAAAATATCTAAAAAATGTACGAAGTATGGGAACTAATCTCGATTATATAATTCAGAGGAAATCAACATTATATTCTTCGTATCTACTAGATTGGTGAAAATTATTAAAGTATTAGGTGTAGATCCCGGGAGTTATTCATGGGACTTTATTGGATTTGATGAAGAACAAGGAATATGTCTAGACCATTCGATACCTACAAAACAGATTCAAAAAAATCCCGAAATATGTCTTGAACTCATTAAATCTAGAGGAAATTTTGATTTACTCAGTGCTCCGAGTGGGTTTGGATTGCCCCTAAAAAAAATAGTGGATATGTCAGACGAAGATTTCTTCCTCACAATACTAAAAAAAAAAAGTAAAAAAGACTCGATAATTGGTTTAACGCAGATTTTAAAGTTGCTGAAAAAGGAAAAAATCAACGGATATATGCTTCCCAGCGTAAAACATCTTCCAACAGTGAAGAGATATCACAAAATTAACAAAATAGATTTAGGTACCGCTGATAAACTCTGCACATCTGTTGTTGGTATTCGAAATCAAATGGAAGATCTGAGCATTCCGTGTAATGAAACATCATTTATTATGGTAGAAATGGGATACGCTTTTAGTGCAGTCCTGGCCATAGAAAATGGAAAAATTATAGACGGTATTGGAGGGTCGAATATCATGGGCTTTCGAGCTGTAGGTTCAATTGATGGGGAGGTTGCATATTTAATGGGTAAAATTCGAAAGCGAGATGTTTACAAAGGAGGCGTGAGCTCAATCGCAGGATTTGGTGATATGAAAGCAGAAGAACTTATACTGCTCGCAAAAAAGGATGAAAAAACTCAGGTCGCATTGAATGCTTACTATGATAGCGTTAAAAAAGCAGTATATGCAATTTCTAGCAGTTTTTATAACCCAGAGAATATAAAACAAGTCCTATTCGCAGGCAGGTACGCCCGTTTTGACCCTCTGGTCAAACCACTATTGCAAGACCTCAAGCTAATAGCACCAACAAAGGTTATGCGATCATATGCACAAATCTCGAAAGAATCTGCCCAAGGTGCAGCATTCATAGCAAATGGGTTGTTAGGGGGAAGATTTAAAGATATTGTGGACACACTCCAAATCCGAAAGGCTTCTGGTTCAATCTTAGATGATATTTACCTTCCTCTTGAATACAAATAATTTCGAGTTATCATGTTCTTAAGATCGATTCGCGTGAGAACGATTATGATTTTCTCTACAATTTACGAATTATCATAAGCGAATTGCTTAAATTTCTAAAATTTAACTTTAAGATTAAGTGGATTCAAAGTGGATCTCAAAAAAAACGGGTTTAAGAAAATTGCATGGGGAATTACTGGTGCATCACATTTACTTAAAGAATCAGTAGAAGTAATCCAAAGTCTAATTACGTCGAAATATAACATAGATGTCTATTTCTCAAAAGCAGCTAAAGAAGTAGTGACCATGTTTGGTCAAATGACTAGCTTGAATAAATTGAGAAACAATTATAAAAATTCAATCCATTTCGTTTTTGGAAGCCGACAAGGCTGGAGTTATCCCATATGCGGGAAGTTTTCCCAGAAATATTACGATACAGTAATTATTTCACCAACAACAGCAAATACAGTTGCAAAAATCTCTTATCGAATCTCAGATTCCCTCATAACGAATATTGTGAGTCAATCACTTAAAGGATTAGTGCCTGTGATTATCATACCCACGGATTTTAAAGCGGGATTATGTAAAACGGTTGCCCCAGGAAACAGAGAAATTGAAATTATAATTCATGAATCTGATGTAGAAAGAACGGATGCTTTACGAAAAATAAAAGGTATCACCGTTTTAGAATCCCCAGATCAAATTAAATTCTAATTAAATTAAACAAAGGATTGGATCTCAGATGACCGATGCCTATGGAATAAAAAAGATCTTATTAGTTACTGGACAGAAAAGTTATCGAGAAATTGAGGATATTTCAGAGAAAGCAAATAGGGAACTAGGCGATAAATTACATTGTAACGTAATTCAGATACCTGTATCCGTTTCTGCGTTTATAACACCCAAGCAAATTAGAGACATATGGAAAAATCTTCCAACTAAAAGCTATAATCTTATTTTAATTCCTGGATTTATCCCTTGGGATGCGAAAGAATTGGGGGATCAACTGGGTATCGATATATATAAAGGAACGAGATTTTCTGGTGATTTATTCGAATTATTAAAACATATAGACGATATTTCATTATCTACATTAAAAGCTGCGGATAATCTCCTTGAGAGAAATACTAAGGAGATATTAGAACGTTATATAAAAGAGAAAACAAAACAATACGATAAAGGGCAATATCACGATAAGATGGAGAATTTTCTAGAATTTGAGGACCAAGATTCGAATATGGTCTATGTGGGTTCTGATTTTCCCCCTCTTTTATTTGCTGAAATTGTAAATGCACCTAAATTGACCGTTGACGAAATATTAAGAAAAACTAAATATTATGTAAGTAATGGTGCTGATGTGATAGACATCGGTACAATTTACGGGCAAGATGATAGCAAATTTTTAGCTACGATTATACCCGAAATCAAACGAAATTTTGATATCTTCGTCAGCATAGATAGTGTTAGAATCGAAGAAATTAAAACAGCAGTTAATGCTGGAGCGGATATGATACTTAGTATAGATGCAGAAAATATAGATTGCTTCATCGAATTCGCTAAATCATCACGAGTAAGTAAAAATCTTGGACTGGTTATAGTTCCACTCATAGGAAAAAAGCATAAGGAAATAGAAATTGCAGACGAGAAAATAGACCTTCTTTTTGATCTTGCAATCAAGCTTAATAAAGCGGGTTTTGAAAACTTATTTTTAGACCCCTTACTGAAAACTCCAATATCTCCTGGATTGGTTGGGGCTCTTCAAGAATATTTATTGCTTAAGAATCGATGTCAACAATTACCCGGACTAAAATATCCTATGTTTATGGGGTTCAATAATATAGTTGAGTTATCAGATGCGGACAGTCCTGGCATGAACTCAATGCTATCATTTATTGCAGTCGAACTAAATGTCGGAGGTATATTAACAACAGAATATAGTGCAAAATCCCGAGGATCCATTAAAGAAACTCGGAAAAGCATTGACTTGGCATTTTTATCCAAATTGAAGAAATCCCCTCCGATTAATATTGGAATAGATGCTCTCTTTGTAAAGAGTAAAACTGCGCCAACTAAGCGGGAGGATACCGCATTGGCAGTAATTGAAGTAGACAATGATGAAAATAACATCGGGCTTTCTGACGTAATGATAGAATTGTTAAGTAAAGATAAATCTTTTACACATGATAAGGCAGGATATTATAAAATTTTCGTTAACGCTGATGAAAATTGTATAGAACTTCTATATTTTCCGAGCAGTGAATATAAAGAGCAATTAAATTTAGACGGCGCCCTTTTAATTAAAGGATCTAATGCTGAATCAATATATAGACAATTAGACAAACTAAAAATTGTAACAGAAATAAATCATGCCTTTTATATTGGAAAAGAATTAAGTAAAGCGGAGTATTCCCTTAAAAAAAACATGGGCTATCAAGAAGATGTAAAAATATAATGGAATATAGTGAAAATATAGAGAAATATATTTTCTGGATTATTCTTCTCTTCTTGGAACGATTTTGCTCTCAAAATATGCTCTTGAAACTTTTAGATCTCCATCTGGCTCAATAAGTCCCTTTTCTCTTTGAATTTGACGCGCTAATAGATACATTATTAAAGAGAGTGCCTTTCGACCCCTATTATTCGTAGGGATTGCAAAATCGACACCATCGAGGGTATCATCTGTGTCAATCAGTGAAATAAGTGGGATTCTCGCGAGCTCTGCTTCTTTTAGAGCTTGCTTGTCAGCGTGTGGATCAATAATAAAGACAACCTTGGCTTCAAAATAATCATCAATCATCGGATTAGTTAACGTGCCTGGAATGAATCTTTTATCGATAGCCGTTGCACCGATTACTTCTGCAAATGAACGAACTGGTTGACGACCATATCTACGAACAGAACAAATTAGAATTTCTTTAGGATCAAATTTAGCAAGGAATTTCGCAGCAACACGAATCCGTTCATCAGTTGCGTTTAAATCAATAACATATAACCCATAAGAAGTGCTTCTGTAAATCCATTGAACTGTATGTTTCGTTTTTAACTTAGTCCCAATATGTACACCTGCGGCAAGATATTCTTCTCGATTTATTAATAAGTGAGATTCTTCGTCTTCAGCTTCTTCAGTGCCTTCATCAATTTTTTTAAGAGCTTTTTCCTCTTCTTCAGACATAATATTTCAAAACTCATTTGTGTTTAGTTTCATGACTTAATAAAAGATTACATCAATCCGCTTCCTAATACCAAATTGAAATTTTCAATTTATACTAGTCAACTTTGTTTATACAGGACCACATTTTAATTTTGTCAATTTCATCAAAATGAAAGACTAAATTGTTGATAATCAATTTATTTGCAATGCAATATATCTTTAGATAATGTCAAGTTCATTATTCACTAACATATTGCAACTCTATGGATTCATAGCTCTAGGGGTTATAATTAGTCTTTTGCTTAAAAATAAACGAGAACTAATTGGGAAGGTTGCGACATTTTTAATTGTAAATATATTAACCCCGATAGTTATTTTCCTAACATTGACCACAACAGAATACGCACTACCTTTTTCAATGATTTTTCAAATACTTTTAGTAGAATCGGCATCAGTTGGATTTTGTTGGATTACAACATATTATATTTTAAGAAATAAGATTGAAGATAGGAAAAAGCTTGGATCATATATGTTCTTAAACGGATTTCCTAATGTAATGATTTATGGGATACCTATTGTAATTGCTTTCTTCAACGAAACTCTAATTGTAATCCCCGTTATTTTTGCATCAGGTGCATTATTTCTAAGGGGAACACTCGGTATGTATATCGGTGAAAAGTTTGGGGCTGATATATCCTTAAGCTTTAAGGATACTATCAAACGATTGTTCACATTCCCCCCTTTATTAGGAATTATTGCGGGTGTTATTGCAATGAATTTGGATTTTAATACGAGTATTCTTATTTCAATAAAAGATATACTCAGTCCATTCTATTCGGGATTGGGGGCCGTATTAATTGGGCTAATTTTATCCAAGATTGCGGCAAATGAGATTAAATTATACTCTAAGGATATTCTTATCGTTGCAATTTGGCGATTTCTTTTATCATTCGTTTTCTTTCTCTGTGTTGTTTTCTTATTACACTTTCCAACAGATCAAACAGAGATTCGAACAATATTACTAATAGCAGTCATTGGTCCACCCGCAGTTATGAATGTTAGCTTCGCCATGTATTTTAAACTGGATGAGAAATTCGCCGCGATGTCGGTTGCAACAATCACATTAGTTGCATTAATACTCTTACCAATAATAATCTATTTTGGGACAAACTTTTTTTGATACCAAAAAGGCGAAATTTCATTTATTTCTTAGGGAAGAAAATATTGTTAGATTTTTAAATATATGTCCTTAGTCAGTCTTTACTTGAAAAGTAAAGATAAACAATTTATTTTTTTCTAGCAGTAGTTCCAGAATTGTTTTTTCTAATTTTTTCGCAATCAATTGAAAACAATGCATATAGCAATTCCAATTGTTTTTTAATTACCGAATAAAATATGGATATAAAAATACATGTTACGTTCTTCTTGCCATGGTTTTTCCACATTTTGGACATTTTCGTTTATAACAAGGTGTTCCCGTGACATGAGGAGTAGTATATCCA
>WJKO01000102.1 GCA_014729055.1 Promethearchaeota archaeon
GTTATAGATAAGGGCAAAAACGTATTTAAGGGAATGTTTGAGAATGGATCGAATATTGATAGAACTAATTAAAGACGGTTTTAGGTTTCAATGCCAAGAATGCGGAAGATGCTGTCAAGGTTGCGGAGAAGGGTTTGTATTTCTCTATGATGATGAAATTAAAAAAATAACAGAATTTCTTAAAATAAGTTATGATGAGTTTTTGGAGAAGTATACAGAAATAATAGAATCTGAGTATATTCTATATGACGTCGTGTCTTTAAAACCTACGAAAAAAAAGACGTTTTTAAAATCAATAGTTCTCAAATGGAACGAGGAAACGGGCGCTTGTGTTTTTCTTGATGATAAAAAATGTAAAATATACGAAGTTCGCCCATTGCAATGTAAAACATGGCCAGTATGGTACTATCTCATGACGAAAAAAGATCAATTCAAAGAGGCCAGAGAGAAATGTCCTGGTCTTTCGATTCTGGATTCCGATAAATCTACAAGATATTACACAAAGGAAGAAATAATTGAAACATTGAAACAAGAGGTTTTGATGGAACAGCAATATATTAATTTGATGAAGAAATTTAACGAAAATCTACGCCAAATCTATCCATATCTGAAAAACGTTAAAACAAACTTAGATGAGATTACCAAGTAATCTGGCAGCGATACACATGTCTCAGTCAATATAAGGCATGGATGAATTCAGATAATAGAGAATCTTAGCGAAACATTTATAGACTCTTTTTTCCTATATAATCATGACCTGTAAAGGTTCAGGTTTGATCAAGTTTGATCAAGAAAACATAACTTTGAGTGATGAATAGAATTTTTCGATAAAATTTAATTAAATAATTTCCATATTCTTTTTATCTAGATAAATAATTAACTAAAATAAAAATCAATCAAGGTTATTTATATGGCTAATAAAGTAGATTTTTTCATAGGAGAGGCGTTACTGGGAGATGGAGAAAATATTGCACACGTCGACTTAATGATTGGGTCAAAAAACGGCCCAGTTGGCAATGCGTTCGCTACTGCACTTACTCAATTGTCACAAGGTCACACTCCTCTATTGGCTTGTATTCGTCCGAATCTTACAACAAAGCCACAGACTATAATTATTCCGAAAGTAACACTACAAACGCTAGATGATACAGATAAGATCTTCGGGCCCGCCCAAACGGCGGTCGCAAAGGCAGTGGCAGATGCACTTGAAGAGGGCATTGTCCCAATTGATAAAGTAGATGAGTGGGTAATTTGCGCATCCGTCTTTATACACCCGAAAGCTTCAGATTATCGTAAAATATATTCATTTAACTATGGTGCGACTAAGCTTGCAATTAAAAGAGCACTTAAGAAAGCCCCATCAATTGATAAATTATTCTATGATAAAGATCGTGCAAAGCACCCTGTAGCGAAAATCAGAGTACCAAGATTATGGAGACCTCCATATTTACAAATTGCGTTGGATCAACCTTCATTTTCACATCATGAGAAACTCCTAAAGATGATTCCAAACTCAGATCGTATTATTATTGAAGCCGGTACACCTTTAGTGAAGAAGGAAGGTATACAAGTAATTAAAAAATTGCGAGAACTGGCACCAGAAGCATTTATCGTGGCAGATCTAAAAACACTAGACGTAGGCAAATTAGAAGTTGATTTTGCATTTAACGCAACAGCTGATGCTGCAGTATGTTCAGGTTTAGCCAACAATGCGAGTATTGATAAATTTATCTTAGAAGCTCAGCGTGTCGGTATTTATGGAATTATTGATATGATGGAAGTACCAGATCCCGTTGCCAAATTAAAACAACTAAGTGAAACCCCAGATGTTGTTATCTTACACAAGGGAATAGATACTGAAGCAGTAAGAGAGGATCCTAAACAAAGGTGGGCTATGATTCCTAAGATAAAAGCTCTATATGAATCGAAAAAATATGTTTCTGGTCGAGATAGAGTCTTGATTGCCGTTGCCGGAGGTATAGTGCCTGAAACTGCAAATCATGCACTGGATATGGGAGCTGATATCTTGATTGTTGGGCGATATATTACATCGGCAAAGGATCCAGAACGAGCAGTTAGAAATCTTATCAATATTATACCCGGGCACTCGGATATAGATCTTAAACGTATACACACAGATGACGATGATGTTTTAGACAAATAGATTACAATAGATAACAGAAGACTGGAGAATTTCTTAAATAAATAATTCTGAATTTAGCCGATTCAAAATACATTTCTTTAAATTTTATTAAACTCTTATTTTAAACAAGATTTATCATGGATTATTTTGGATGGCAACTCTCAAATAACATGCTTCTTGAAGATGTGGGTCACCTAAAAGCATTAAACTTTAATCTAAAAGATGGTTTTGAACCAAACAAAGATAACTGGACGAAGTTATTTTCTAAACTGAAATGGATCATAGAAAAATCAGGATTAAGAGATGTAACGAGCAAAGATTTTGGATATTGCCTGCATTTTGCTCCTGGTATTCCACGACTTTTACGGGGTATATCAATGACTGAACCTTTCAAAGAATCTGTTCGAGAGAATTTTACTAATGGAGATTTTCAATTGGGCATGCATTCTACGCATGGAGATAATGAAATTATATTGAAGAAACAATTTAGCCAAGTCCTTGAAAACGATTTAAAATATGCACAAGAATTCAATGTAAAGGCACTGGTAGAGCATGCCGCTTTAGGATCCAATAATCAGACAACAAAAATGGTAGAACTATTAACAAAACCGAAGATAACAAATCTTATGGAGGAACATGATGTTATCATTTGCTGGGAAAATAAACAAGCATTTCGGAAAACATGGCGTTATTATAGTTCTTTAAAGGAAATGGTTATATTTTTGAATAAATTAAGGCAACAACTTTCAGAATTAGGCAAAACTAACTTAATACAGAGGCATAAATTCTGTCTCGATGTTGGGCATCTTTTAACATGGTATCATCAGTCCAAAGATAAAGAGATGGTGGAAGCCGAAATTAAGAAATATCTACCTTTGTTTGGAAAGGAAACAAAAGTTTTTCATATACATGCGAATGATGGAACCAAAGATAGCCATATTACACCTTTCTCGTTAGAGTTTTTTGACCATAAATCAAGAAAAGAGATAGATGAAGCTGTATTTATAAAATATTCAAAGCTGGTATTGAGGTGGTTGAAGATTTGTTATAATACAGATTCAACGAAAGAAAGGCATTTTATATTGGAAGCTGGAACGAAGCCTTATAGTATCGATCAATATTTGGATTTTGCGAAAGAGTTTAAGTCATATATTTATTCTGATCTCACAGATTGAGCGATAGAGATATTTTAGCTTATATTTTTGTCCCATATTCATGAAGATTAATATAAGGTATCTAAAAACACTACAAGTATTTTTTTATTCCTTAAAACTATTCTGATAGCCATTTAAGCGCACTATTTGCTTTTATGTTGGGTTGTGGCAATATTGCCATCATGGCAATATTTAAATTAGAATATTTTCTTATAAGATCTTAGTGATCTAAAATGGAAAATAATAAAAAAAAGTTTGAAGAAGATCCTATGCATTATAAATATAGCAGCAATAATCGGTATTATAGACCTCCAATGGGCTTTAGGCAACCACATCATCATTTCTATCCACATCATCATTTCTATCCACCTCATCATCCTCCGATCTTTCCACCGTACGCAAGAAATCCAGAATTTCCACACCCTCGACCTTTTTCTGGACATCAATTTTTATTGAATACCGTCGAAAACAAAGATGACGCACAGAAATATCTGAAAATGCAATCAAAACGCTTAAAAAGACATAGGGAACGACTGAGTAAGTCTTTACAAGTAATCGAAAAGATTATAGAAGAGATAAATGAATTTATACTAAATATATCTGAAAAAGATAACTTTGATCCAGATGAATTCCGAGAGAGATTAAGAAAAAAACGAAAATCATACTTTTATGACTTCATGGCTTAATGAATGCCGAAAATCCCATAATTTTATTCCAAAGAAACTAATACTTTTTTTTTAATTTCGTTTAATTATAAAATAGAATTGAAAATTTAGGTGAATTTAGTTGCGACATCCGAGAAGATTTCCTTGGCA
>WJKO01000103.1 GCA_014729055.1 Promethearchaeota archaeon
AAAAATATTGTGAAGGCAATAAAGGATTTGAAAGCACAAATTCTGGATTATTCTAAACAAATAAAAGATAAAAAACATAACATCACCAAAGAAATTCCGGAAGAAATCAAAAACAACATTGAAATCCATTCCGATATCAGTAAAAACGTGATCAATATAAAAACATTTATGGAATTGAACAAAAAAGAGATACAATCCCTTCATCAGAGAATCAACAATTTCAACATTCAAAAAAAATTAGGAGAATATGTCGATTCTCTAAGAGAAGGAAAACCATGTCCCTTATGCGGGGCACTTGAACATCCTGACATTCTTGATGTAGAGGATGTGAGTCAGCATATCCAGCGGGCCCGCCTCAAGATGGGCAGGCTTGAAGAGATCGATAATTTATGCCAAAAAATATTGGATGGGCTGAGAGATGTTCGCACAGAGATAAACACTTTAAGAAGTTCATTGGATCAAGATAATAAAAAATTGGAAATCCAGAGAACAGCTCTAGAGGAACACTTGAAAAAATTTTCATGGGATGAATACAAACCGGATGATGACTCAAGAATAGAAATAGAATTACGTGAATTGAAGCCACTTCAGGATGATATCAGATCGCTAGAGAAGACCCTCAATGAAATTGAGGAAAAAAAAGAATCTGCAACAGAAACTTACAATGAATTAAAAGAAACGGTTAGCGATCTCAAAACCCAGCTCATTTCCAAAAGCTCTGTAAAATCATCATTGCTCAATCAATTAAAATTTATCCAATATAAAGAGGGGGAATCAAACAAAAATGAGGTTCAAAACCATATCCATGAGTTAAATCAAGAAATCGATCAGATAAAAGAAGAGCACAAGAAAATCACAAAACAGCGCGAAATTTTATTAGAAAAGAAACACAAATTCGAAGAGCGGATCGAAAATACAAAAAAGTCGTATGTTCAGACCAGCAATAAATTAACAAAAATTGAAAGTGATTTAGAAAAATTGGTGAAGGAATCTCCCTATAATAATCTAGATGAAATAAAAATCCAATTAGAAAATAAGATTGATATAAGTGCGGTTAGGAAAAAGATCGAAAAATTCAATAGGGAGCTATATAAAGCTAGGGAAGATGTGACTCAATTAAAAGAAAAAACCGAAGGAAAAAAATTTGATTCGGAAGCCTATGAAAAATTGCTTCAAGAACTGGACCAGCTAGATAAAGGAGTGCAGGATATCCGAGAGAGCCTGGGTGGTGAAAAAGCTGAACTCAAGAATTTACGGTCGGATATGCAAAAGAAAAAACAAATTGAAATGGAACTCGATGGACTCGAAAAACGCGCAGAAAACCTCAGAACACTCAAGAATCTTTTTAAAGGAAGCGGATTTGTTAATTATGTTTCCTCTGTTTATCTCCATAATCTTTGTAATGCTGCAAATGAACGGTTTATCAAACTTACTCGCCAGCAGCTTAAGCTTGAGTTAAATGAGAATAACGAATTCGAAGTCAGAGATTTTTTAAATAACGGAAAAACCCGAAGTGTGAAAACTCTATCCGGTGGACAGACATTTCAAGCATCATTATCCTTGGCTTTGGCCCTTTCTGAGAGCGTACAGCAACAGAGAAAAAATCAGCAGAATTTTTTCTTTCTGGATGAAGGTTTCGGTTCACTTGATAAAGAATCATTACAAATCGTTTTTGATACCTTGAAATCTCTGCGCAAAGAAAATCGCATCGTTGGTGTTATTTCTCATGTTGATGATCTTCAGCAGGAAATTGACATATATATCAGGGTAAAAAATGACATTGAAAAAGGCAGCCTGATAGAAACAAGTTGGGAGAATTAGTTAATTATTATAAAAGGCTGAAGTGAATTTCAACAAACATAAAAACGCAAACATGGTCTAAAGATGCTCTCAATGCCGTATTTTCGAAAAAACAGATAAAATATTTTTATATTCAAAAATGACAAAAATGATGGCTGAGCTCGAGAGTAAGGATTTACTTAAATCCATGGATCAAGATTTAGGTTATTACTGTAATTGCCTTAAATGGCTATTTACTTGCAGCCTCGCGACTCAATTTTTAGTAATTAAAGGAGTTCGGACGGTGCAACTCAGAGCCCAATTCACGGTCAAGTGATATATATGAGCTCCTTCGTCATAATCGCATTAGTTTCTTCCCTGTTGAGAAACTCATCTGTCTCTCGATCATACCAGCTTCTCAGTTGCAGGATTGCACTCGTTGCAGAATGGGGATATCCCAACGTATATCCAAATCCTGAAGGAGGTCCTCGTCCTTAGAGCAACCCAAGCAAGGTATATTTAGTTATATGGAGTCTCTCGCTGATGGGAATTGTCATCACTTGGCTTGGAAAGATATGTGAGGTGAACTGAAAAGAACAAGCGTAGGTCGCGTCTTCGGTTTAGTCCTACGCTCTAATCTATATTCAAACTGAAACGGTTACACTTGACAATATACTTGTGGGAAATACATATTTATACTTAGGGAGTAAATTATGGCTTTTCATACAATCAGATTGCAAGGCGGTGAATGGGAGTATGATGACTCAAAAATTCTTGGGCAAGCAGGCGGATTTGGAGAAGTATTTCGTGGTACTGGTGAGTGTGGAGATGTTGCGATAAAACGTCTAAAAATTAGCGCCCATAAAGCTGCTCACAGAGAGCTAAAAATAGGACAAAGTTTAGTTAATAAGAAGCTTGCACATGTTGTTCCAGTATTAGATGCAGGTCAAGATTCTGAATCGGATCGCTATTTCCTAGTAATGCCTGTTTGCGAATTCAGTCTGCAAGATAAAATTAATGAAGCAAATGGAGCTATTGACGTTGAAATTGCAAAATCTGCCATAGTTGGAATTATTGATGGGCTTATTGAAGTTTCCAATGTTTCACATAGAGACCTGAAGCCTGCAAACATACTATTTCATGATGGAGTTTGGAAAATTGCTGATTTTGGCATTGCAAAATTTGTTGAAGACTCAACATCTATAGAGACACTGCGAAATAGTTTAACTCCCACGTATGCTGCCCCAGAACAGTGGAAGGGTGAGCGGCCAACGACAGCAACGGATATTTATGCACTTGGATGCATTATCCACGCACTGTTTACAGGAAGGCCTCCGTTCAGTGGTTCTAAAGATGATATCCGTGAGAGCCATCTACACAAAGTTCCAGATCTCTTAACCGTTTTAGCTCCACGTTTTTCTGTATTCGTTTCTCACATGTTGAGAAAACATCCCAATGCAAGACCAACGCTTAATCGATGCAAGAAAGTCTTGTCTGGCCTCGAGTTGGCTAATGAAAACAGTAATTCTAGTCCTTCATTAATTGACAATGCCGCAAAACAAGTAGCAGAAAGAGAAGCACAAGAAGAAGCTAAATATCAAGAGGCATCTACTTTAAGTCTTAAGCGCAATGAATTATTTGCCGACGCTAAAGCTGATTTATTCTCAATAAGAAAGCATCTTTTTTCAAGGATAAGCAATTCTTCAGATAGCGTAAAAATTGATTATAGCGGTCGTCTGAAATTTGGTGCGGCAAATCTAGATTTTAGCCGTGAGCCCGAAATTTTAGATAAATTGATTTTGGATAGTCATGCCAGAGGAGGTAAAGCTTATAAACATACAGGCTGGGAAGCTCTCGGTTGGTCAATGATTAGCCTAACCTGTACCAAGACTTCATACACTTGGTCTTCATCATTATTGTTTGCTGATCTTAAAGACGGTTACGGCTTTCGTTGGTATGAAGCTGGTTTCTGGACATTTTCACAATTCAACTACAAGGATGAGCCGTTTGGCTTAGAAGGATACAAAGCTGACATTGACCTTGCATTTGGAAATATACTTCACAATGTCAATGTGGCCTATGGCCCCCTTCCCATAGATAGTGAAGACGAGGAAAACTTCATTTCGAGATGGATAGGATTGGTTGCTAAAGCCGCTATTGGCGATCTTGACAGGCCTATCAGAATGCCCATAACTGATTTCAAATGAATAAAAGCTTACACTCTGGTAAAATAAACCGCGCCGTTTTGTTCTGAATTTTTATTTTCCAATAAAGCGAAAAGGCTAGCATATAAGGTGGCGAAAAATGGAAATGACTGAAAAAATGGATCTAGAATCAACTAAGATAATGTATAATGGACTGCCCATATCGCCGAGACATCCTGGGAATGGCGCCACAAGGTAATGACTCGCTTCTTTATTACTACTGGCGGGATTCTTGTCCTAGCGGTTTGATTCTACAGAACCCAGGGACTGAAGCAATGGACTTTTATGCCTTTTTTGATTGGTGCGTGCTTTTCCATAATTTCGCATTTTCTTGATCGGGTAAACACTGATGTGTTGCATGCCTGTTATCGCATCGCGGCGGAATCAGAATCCAAGATGCTAGAAGGTAAAGGTATTTTCACCCGTATAGAGGATATCCACTATCACAAGAGTTCGCACTACAGTATTTTGTGGATACTTTACCTAGGATCAGCAATCATCTTCGTAGCTTTGGCTGCATCATTTTTGCTCATTGCAAGTTAAGCAAAAAGATTAACCATATATCGATAAGCTTAGTATCGGCTTAATATTACTGAACAGAATTTGGATAATTACCCAATTACCCTGAGCAAACCTTTATCAATTCATAGTGGTCTTCACCCTAGGTGATATTTGATACTACATAGAAGTGCCGGGGCGGACGATGACACCCATGAAATGAAGATAACCCTATTCTGGGAAGAAATCGTCAACTGAAAGTATGCTAGATAATCTAGGCAGACCCTAATCCTGCGTTGATATCCATTTCTCTTGCAAACATTAATCATAATTTTGGCGCACTGAGAGAATCCGATATGCCGAGGAAAGACTATGGCCCTCGAGCCGGAAGTTTAAGAAGTGCTAACAGTGGTTCAATGTTAATTTACTCATATATGCTAATAAATGCGGTTAGGCACCCATTGTTAATGATTCTAATCGGCTAGCCGCTGCAGCTCTTGCCACACCAGAGCATCTTAAAAGTATTCACTTGACCTCATCCCACATATCAATTGGATCAAAACAGAAGTAATTTCCGGCGCCGGTCAAATCATGCCTTTCGGTTCCACAATCAATAATGTCACCAATGACCCACCCGCACATCGCGTAATGCGGCATTAAAACAAAAATTCAGTATGACAATAAGTGACATCTAATGTCATATTGTGACATTTTGATGTTTACCTCTTGAAAACAGGTGGAAAAAAAATTATTTGTGAATAAATGAAATTAAAATTATTTGCAATAAAAAAAAGGGCTAGCTTTATTTATTCTTGCAAAAAGGGAGGGAATTCATATGGCCAAAAAAAGCATAATCTTTTTTATATTCATTAATCTATGTTTTTCAGGAATTTTATTTTCCCAAACAAATTATACGTCAACTCCAATTGGTGTATTAGCAGAAATTGCAAATATAAATTTTGGAGGATTAAAAAACGATTATGAGAATAATAACAATAAACACATCGGATACATTAGTGCATCCATAAAAATAGGAATTCAACTTGGCCTTGATCTCTATATTGATTTAGATGATTACTACACTGCTTTACATCCTGAAATGGATCCTATTACTAATGAAGGGGGTGAAGGCGAATCAGCCTATATAACAATATGGATTAATGGAAAACTCGGGATTGGAGCAGGTTTATTACCAGCATCATTTGGCCTTTTTTCTGTAGACAAAAGTCAATACTCCATTGATGATCCAAAATTTAATTGGTGGAATATTAATGGTCCACAAGCTACTTATGGAATTCAAATTAATAGTTTTATTAAAGATGAAGCAGGCTGGAACTATACCGAATCTCTCAATTCATCTTTAAATTTTGATATTTCTTATTCAGTGATATCAACATCAAGAAATATAATCAGAGCAGAAATAACAAAATCACGACTTGACGAGATAATAGAACATTGCTTGAATTCAACAACAATTGGCCCTGACCTTGCCACGAAATCCATCGAAATAATTAACTATTTTTCAGAGCCTACTAGTGATAGTTCTTATGAAATAGCATTTAAATTCATTAATTCCATGAGAAAATTTACTCCATCAGATAATCCTGTTTTTGATGGAACAGATTTTATTGAAGGATCATTGGATTATATTTGGGGGGGCTTAGATACAGATTTAGATGGTAAATTCGATAATGTTTATCCTGTTTTACCAACTTTTTTGGGCATCCCTGTATACGGAGAAAAATTAGAAGTTAAATTTAGAAATATCGGAAATACAACAGGGAATTTTTTTATCGAGGTGCTTGATGTACCAGAAGGATGGATTGTTGGTGCAATGGATGGGGATTCCATTCCGCCTCATTTTGATAACAAAATAGATCTTACAAATGTAGATCCCAACAATCCAAATTATCCTCCAGTAAGCACTACCTGGGTCGTGTCTTGCTCTGAAGACGCAGTTGATAAAGCATTCGTTACATTTGTACTACATGAGGATAAAGTCTTCAGTAATCCAGAACTAACTAGATCAAATGTAGAACTAAAAAAATATAAAGGAGATTTTCCAACACCAATAGTTAATATATTAGCTCCCAATAATGGAGGGAATTTTAGTGATCTTGTCAAAGTGTCAGCATATTCGACAAATGATAGTTTATTACAATTTGTTGAATTCCAATATACAACGGACCCAAACAAGGAAGAAGAGAATTGGAAAGTATTACCAGTTGGAAATCAAGATGATCCGTATAATGATGCAAGAGATTACTATTGCGAAAATGGCTGGGAATTTGATTTTGATACGATTTCTTCCGATAATAATATTGATTTTCCGGGTAACTTAGTTGCTGATCAAGTATGGGTACGGGCTAGAGGAATTGATGACTCCGGAAAAGTATCTGCATGGGATGAATGTGACATCCCATTTTCTGTAAATATCAATCAAAATGTCGATTTTATTATTTCTAATCCAACCGTAACACCCAATTATGGTATTTCATCTGATACATATAAGTTTCAGGTAAACTATTATGACCATGAAGGTGACATCCCCACAGCTAAGCAAATTATCCTTGATGGTAATACCTATAATCTTACACTTGAAAGTGGAACCGCATCTAATGGCATTTACAGCTATTCCACCAGTTCATTAAATGAGGGTGATCACAGCTTTTATTTTCATTTTGAAAATGCAGTTAATGGAGTTAAAAACTCCGAAACAATAAACGGCCCTTACGTAGACGACGGAGGCGGCTCTGATGTCAGTTATACACTCACCTTATCCGCCGACCCAGCATCAGTCCAAGAGAACACCTGCACCTTGATAACAGCGACTTTAGAGGATGCAAATGGGCCTGTCGCCGGAAAAGAGCTTACATTTTCCACAGACTTCCCCGGTGCTTTAAGCGGATATCCACCGCCGGGATGCTCAGGGCCTTCTTATGAATCCGGCACGACCGGAATAACAGATTCCAACGGCCAGGTAAAAAAATATTTCAAGCCTTCCAATTCAGGCAGTGCCGTTATTACGGTCGTATCTGAGACCGGAGAATGGAAGAACCTAGGAATTTCTGTCAGTAGTATTCCCGGAGATGCCTCTGCAAATATTTATATTGATTCCATTTCCCCAGGCAGTCTATATGATGTCCAAACATTTGTAACTAAAGGCGGAACCCCTGTTTTCCATAAATGGATTACTTTGACCACTTCACACGGAGAATTCGTTGATAACGGCACACCAACAGGAAGTAATACTTTTAGAGATCTGACCGATGCTAACGGCCAAGTCCCCGGAAGCAACGATTTAGAAATACGAATAACAGATGGTTATACTGGATATATTGTTGTGACTCTGCACTATGAAGAAGAAAATTACTACACATCTACAACATTTCTCTGCTCTTCATCGCCTATAGGGGACCCACTTCCTCTGGCAGTAATAGAAACATTAAATACTGCCAGCCGCGTTACATCCTTATCATGGGCATTGGACGGATCACAGCTTTTTGCAGGTGTATATGGTAATGATTATTTATACAGCTGGAATTGTAATGACTGGTCTCAGAAATTTTTCCTGACTGACTTAAGACATGATGTATTGACCTCAGACATAAAAGCAGACAACACCCGAATTGTTTTAGGAGAAGATGCAGGAGGGATTGAAATCTTTGATTTTAACGGCAATCGAATCGGCGGAGAAAACGATGAAACCGATGATGTTCCAGGGGTCGCTTGGGTCGGGTCGAATGTCTATGCACTAGCTGAAGGCTCTGGCTCTCAATATGACATTTATACCACCAATTGTTTACTGAGGATGACAGAAGCCGGAAGCTATAACAAGATAAAGGACTTTGACGGTTATGATGATCCTTCATCCAATCTGAAGTACAACAGCACCGTCGACCGCTTTGCTTATTCCATGGAATTGGGTGCAAATGTGATGCTGTATATTCACAATGGCTCCAGTCCCGGAAGCTACGTAGAAAAAACAATTTTTACGGATGGTCGTTCTATATATGAAGTCGGATTTTCTCCAAGTGGAGAGAAATTAGCATTAGTGGGAAGTTTTTTCGGCATAATGGTAGTGGATACGTTGAATCCAGACAACGCTTTTATGATTAATGATGATCTTCAATACGACATGGTCGAATTTATGGGATCATCAGGCAGGATTGCCTGTGTGGATAAGTATAATCGTTTAAGAATCTTCGAAGTCACTGGGAATATGGTTTATGATGAATCACTTGGGGCAACTGACCTGGCCTGGAGTGAAACTCAGCAAGAATTGGCTGTGGGCATGTCAGACGGAAGAGTTCTTATTTATGGGTTTGACCATGAGTCACCTAATATAGAAAATGTGTCGGTTTCACCGGAAACATATTCAATTGGAACGATTTTCAACATCAGTTGTGATCTTACAGATGATGCTTCAGGAATAAACGAGTCATCAGCAAAAGTTAAAATCAGAGATTTATCTGACACCGTTTTAGATGAAGTATCTTTATCTCTCGCTTCAGGCAATACTTATTCTTGTCAATGGGATTCAGCCGGGCTATCAGTAGATGTATGCAAAGTAGGTGTTTATGTAGAAGACAATGCAGGAAATTATTCAGAGGTAACAAGCGCTAAGCTGTTAAATTTCGGAAGCAACGGACAACCAGCAGCTCCTGTTTTAGAATCTTGTATTGGCATGTCAGACAACCAAATAGATCTTATATGGACGGATAATTCATCTGATGAAACTGGATTCAGTATAGAACGAAGCATTGACGGAACTAATTGGACTCAAGCTGGAAACATAGGTGCAGACAACATCTCCTTTTCTGACACTGGTTTAAGTCCGAATACCTTATATTATTATAGAGTTTGGGCTGTAAACGGAAACGGACAAGCAAGCTCAAATGTTCTTTCCGCCAAAACTATGAAAGCTCCTAGTATAAAAATATATCATCCAAATGGTGGAGAAGAACTGCAAAAAGGAAGGGTCACACACATATATTGGTCTTCTATTGGAAATGTCCAAGCAGTTGATATTTCCCTATTGAAGGCAGGGAGTGTTGTTGAAAATATTGCACTGAATTTTAACGATAGCGGAATGTATGCATGGGAAATCCCTATAGATTTGGTTATCGATAATGATTACCAGATAAAAATTTGCGACCATTCAGATAATTCAGTTTATGATGTTAGTGATGCTTATTTTTCAGTTATCGAAATCAAATATGCTCTGCATATAAGTATTGATGGCAATGGATATACAGAGCCTGCGGAAGGTACTCATTTTTATACAAAGGACCGTTTAGTGGATATTACTGCCACTGCAAATCCAGATGAATTTATTTCTTGGATTGGAGATGTTCCTGAAGGAAGTGAAAATGATAATCCCCTTTCAATTACAATGGATTCCAATAAATATATATTGGCTCAATTTTCCGCGGATACAGAGCCGGAAATTGCAATAAGTCAAAACGGGGTTAACATCCCTGATGCAGGAAATTTTGATTGGGGCAGCTGTCAAGTTGATGAAAGCATCTCTAAAACTTTTTCAATTGAAAATAATGGGAATGCTGATTTGACTATTACAACCCCAATATCCTTGACTGGAACGAACGTTGAAGATTTTTCTATAAGCCAACAACCAGCCAATACAGTTGGCGAGGAATCATCAACGTCATTTATTGTACAATTCAACCCAACAACAGAAGGAGAAAAAAGCGCTCTGCTGACAATTGAAAACAATGATTCAGATGAAAATCCTTATACGATCAACTTAACCGGAACCGGGACTACTTCGAATGTATTGTTCTTTGATGATTTTGAGGATGGTGATTTGGAAGGGTGGACGACTGAACAAACTGAAATTACCAATACAGACGAGAACTCCAAAAACGGCACGCGGGCATTGAAATTATATGACAACACCTCTTCAAATAATCCCAGAGTTCTTCTGACTTTAAATACAACCAGCAGCCGAGTGGGACTTGAATTTTATGAATGGACCAATGATTTCGGGTTGAATGGCGGTTCGGTCTATTATCTGGAAACATCCACTGAAGTATATTCAGGTTGGAGATATGCATTCGGTGCACAATATTACACAAACGGATATTGGAGGTATGTTAACTTCCAGGATAAGGCCCAATGGGAAGGTGTAAATCCATGGCAGAGTTACGATAGTAATTTTCCAACTCCGGTTCCAACAGAAACAAGCAGCTGGCACAAAATAAAAATGGAAATCTATGGTCCTGAAGGCAAAGTCAAATTTTGGTACGACGACGTTTATAAAGGCGAAATCGATGTGGATCCGACAAATGATCCCCTGAAATATTTCAATCATCATATTTCATGGAGTTCTCCAACCGGAACCCTCAATTATATCGATGATTTCCTGGCTTATGAGATTCAGGGTGATGCCCAAACCCCGGTTATCTCCACATTGACGCCGGATTCAGGCCCGGAAGGAACAACTGTCATTATCGATGGCCAAAACTTTGGCGCCGCTCAGGGCAGCGTCACTTTTAACGGCATGGCAGCGTCCATTGACAGCTGGAACGACTCACAGATTCAGACCACCGTTCCGGCAGGCGCCACAACAGGACCGGTGGTCGTGCAGACCTCCGGCGGGTTGAACAGCAACGGGGTTACCTTTACGGTTACTGCCGGTGAACCTGAAATAGAAATAAGCCAAAACAGCACGTATTATTCAGACGGCGGTGTATTTGATTTCGGGCAGTGTGATGTAGCATCAAGTATTGAAAAAACCTTCACTATAGAAAACACTGGCAATGCTGATTTAACCATCTCAACCCCGATTTCATTAAGCGGAACGAATGCGGATGAATTCAGCATAACCAAGCAGCCCGATGATTTGGTCACCTCTGCGACTCAAACGACTTTTACGGTGACATTCAGTCCCGCTTCAGAGGGTACTAAAGGCGCCGTCGTTACAATTAATAACAATGACACCGATGAAGGCAGTTATGAAATTGTCCTGACCGGCCGTACGCTAACACTCAATGACGGTTTAGTCGTGTATTATCCATTTAACGGCAATGCCAATGATGAAAGCGGGAATAATTATGACGGCACAGTCAACGGAGCGACACTAACCACAGATTATAATGATGAAGCTGATAAGGCTTATTATTTTGATGGAAACAGCTCCATCCGCAATGGGAGCTTTCCATTTGCGCCAGGGACCGGAGATTTCAGCTGCGGCGGATGGATCAAAATACCTGTGGACTATGAACGGGGCGTTCTTCTTGATACGCATGGAACCTGGAATTGGTATCAGTCTTGTTTCGCCATATGGCTGCATGATGATGGGCGCATGAGTTTTAGAACAAACAACGGAGACTCGAATAGGACTGATATTTATTCCCCTTCAGCAATGAACGACGACCAATGGCATTATGTATTCGGAACCAGAGAAGCGGGGATAAAGAAATTTTATATAGACGGTGAGCTCATTGACAGTCAAGCCTGCAGTGAAAATATCGGCGGCAATAATATTCTTGCCATCGGGGGCTCGGCTTATAACAGCTGGTCAACCGGTTATGCGTTAAAGGGCAAAATCGATGAGGTCCGTATTTACAACCGGGCCCTTTCAGAAACGGAAGTTCTTCAGCTTTACATGGGCGGTGTTCCGACAATTTCTTCTATCTCACCCAGCTCTGGACCATTTGGCGTCACAGTCACCATTAACGGCACAAATTTTGGAGCGGCTGAAGGAACAGTGACGTTTAACGATGCACCGGCGATAGTAACCTCTTGGACAGATATTCAAATAACCTGCACGGTTCCTAACGGTGCCACCACCGGGCCGGTGGTCGTGCAAACAGCTGGTGGGATTCAAAGCAACGAAGTTACCTTTACGGTCGAATGCGATCTGCCCATAATCCAGCAGCAGCCCCAGGATATTATGATCAATTATAATTCCAGCACGACAATCACGGTGGATGCATCCAGCACAACTGCATGCCATTATCATTGGTACGAAGGCGAATCAGGAAATACAACGAATCCGGCGGGTACTGATTCAGATACTTTTATCACACCGGACCTGACGGAAACGACATCCTACTGGGTGAGGATCTCAAACAGCTGCGGCTCAGTGGATTCAGATACTGCCATTGTATCTGTGCTGCCCCTTACCTTTTTAACAGATATGGAAGAGATTGCGATACCGGAAGGCGGCTCAGTGGATCTTGGCGTCAAGCTGTCGGCAGAACCGCTCGCTGAGGTATCGGTCTCTGTAGATAGGATAAGCGGCGACGCGGACATAAATATTTCAGCCGGTTCGAGTTTAACTTTCACTGCGGCCGATTGGGACGGTTATCAAAACGTCACGTTTTCCGCTGCAGTAGACGGAGATATCGTAAACGGACAGGCGACAGTCCGCATAAGTGCATCCGGTGCTGAATATAAAGATATTACTGTTATTGAACAAGAACCGGAAGAACGAATTCCTTCGGCCTACCAAGTTATCCCCGAGGTTATGTGGGCTCCTGCATCAGGCGGGGGCACATGGCTGACGGAAGTCTATATTACAGACCTTACCGGTGGCACTGAGGTTTCAGCCACATTTAACAGCATAAGCGGAGACCGCCGCGGTCCTTTTACAGTATTCACTGGTTCAGGTGCAGACACCAGTATTAAAATCGACAACCTTCTGAACACCCTGGATCAGATAGATTCCGGATTCTCTTATTATGGGACTATGGGAGCGGTTGAGTTTTCAACTCAGGATGAAGGCCATAAGATTCACGTCATAGCGAGGACGAAAAACGGGCACTACTCCAAGACCTTTCAGGGATTAAATTACAACAATAACAACACAGCCGGAAGCAGCCGGGTGATGATGATCCAGAATCTGTCCAGTAATTCTTCTTTCCGTTCCGCTTACGGCGGATTCAATCCCACAGATGAACCGGTTTCCATTGAATATCGACTCATGGACAAAAGCGGAAATACAATCGGCAGTGCTTTTACCAAAGATTATGCCACCAAACAGTTCCAGGCCTTTTCTCCATTTGCGGAAGCGGGGATCACCAGTTATGTGTCCAATGCATGGCTTAAAATTACTCCGGTTTCCGGAATCGGAGGTCTTATGAGCTATGGCGCTACAGTCAACAATTACACCAATGATCCTGCTTCGCATATTGCCGTCCAGTCGGACGACATCGGAGGATATAACTCACCGGAAAACTATCAGGTCATCCCTGAAGTCATGTGGGCGCCTTCATCCGGCGGCGGAGAATGGAAGACCGAGATATTTATTACTGATGTGACCGGAGGCTCAGAAGTTTCTGTTTATTATGATACATTCACCGGGACCAGGAGAGGGCCGATTTCATTAGGGACTTTTGCGCATCAGTTTAAAAGCGGAAGCGCTTTGAATCTATTGGCCGTTCTCGATCAACTGGACAGCGGCTTTAATTATTACGGAACCGCAGGTGCGGTTGAATTTAATACCCAAGATGAAAACCATAAGATTCAGGTCATCGCACGGACCTATAACGGCAATTATTCTAAGACGTTTCAAGGCATCAGTTTCAACAATGCCAATACTGCCACAACAGAACGGTCGATTATGGTGCAGAATCTGGTATCAAACGATACCTTCCGCAGTGCTTTCGGTGCGTTTAATGCCACCGCTGATTCCGCAGAAGTGCGGTTTACGATTCTGGACGAAAGCGGCAGCCAGATCGGGTCTTCTTTTACCAAGACTTTTTCAGGGTATCGATTTATTGCCTTCAATCCGTTTGCTGAAGCCGGAGTGCCGTATCCTTCGTATCAGTACGATGCGGCTTGGGTCAAAGTGGAAGTCATTTCCGGTAATGGCCAGGTTATGGCATTTGGTTCAACCACAAATAATTATACTAACGACCCGGCGGTTCATCGGGGGGTGCTGCGGTAGAAAAAGCCCACGACCGCAAGGCCTCGGTTGCCCTGACAGCCCTGGGTATCGTGGGTGTCATCCTGGCCGCCTATATTGTCACCTCATTGCCGCTCGAGCTTCTCAAGTGGGTCGTGCTCTTCGTGCTTATCTATACGGCGGTGACGATGTTTAGGTCGGCGGCGGGAGGGGATTGAATATTCCTCATCTGATTGAGGTATTGTATAGGAATCTCCATCGTCAAACGAGATAACTCTATTTTAAATTAAATTTTTCACATCAAGACAAAGATTCTTCAAATGCTCATCCGACATATCAAGAATAGGTTCATACATAAATGAGTTGAGATGAATGTTCTCTGGAGTCATTAATATTACTCTTTCTAATATTTCGTTTGCCTGAGCTTTATTCTGGAATTTTTCTCTAAACAATTTGTAAAGTTTAACTGTTTGATTAGAAGAAATTCCAGACGTCACATCTGCATCATTAATCTTCCCTATCATAAATTCCTCCGCTTTTAATCGAATGGCAATTGACAAAACAATTTTATTTTCAAAATTTATCCCTTCAGGTTCTTTCAAACATTTATCCATTTCTTCATAAAGAATGTCTTTAATTATTCTATTTTGATTTATTTGTTCTCCATTATCACCAAATAATTTTTTATAAATCGTCTCTAAGTCTTTTTCATTGATATTTGGAGTTTCTTTTCTGAAATGGAGTAATGTTGTAAGTTTTTTATAGTCATCATCTCCCTTTCCTTTTGTATATTCAATCATATTTCGCATGAAAGGTATCGAGGCTATACGTTTTCTTTGATCAGAAAAGAAATTGGGTTTCCAGTCTTCAACAAATACATTCTTAATCCCATGTGCCTGTTTTAAAATTGTTTCATTACTGGATTTATAGGCCATATAACATTGTGAGTATTTAACAAATCGGCTATTTATTGTTCTAAAGAAGTCAAAGTTATGTGTTAATATAATTTGATAAAAATAGGGAGTTTCCGAAATTTCTTTTAAATATTCAATGATGGCATATTTGTTTTTGTAATCGAATGAATCAGCAATATCATCAATGACAAATAATGTTTCTTTTTCCTCCCGTTTTCTAGCCTCAATTTCAAAAATAATATTTAGTACATAAAATGCTTTTTTTTCACCTTGACTTAAGCCCCTTATTAGGTCATCCCTACTCACAACTGTTTTATCATTCCCGTCCTCAAAAATGAAATTTAACATTAACAACGGTTCCTGTCCTAGAATAACCTTAACCCTATTCTTTGCTTCTAATTTAAAAGGAACATAAAATCTTTCATTAAATTTTTCTATTGCTCTTTCCCATAGAGTTCTTTCTTTATTAGCTTCTTCTATTATCCCTTTTTCTCTCTTATCTACTTCTTCATATTTTTGAATAAGATCATTGTATAATTCTATTCTCGTTTTAAAATATGACTTCCAGATTTCTTCTTTAAACATTGCGAGATTATCTAAATGCGGAAGAATTTTTTCATTATTAGATAAATACTCATTAAATTCCCTTAAATCTGCATTCCTGGATATTTTTTTTTCAATGATATCGTATTTTTCTTTTAATTCTTGATCTCCTAATAATATTTCCTTTTCTTCCTCAATTATTTTTTCAAGTTCTTCTTGACTATTAATAATTCTAGATTCATCTGCATTTAAAGTAACAGAATGCTTTGCGTCGAAAAATCCGTGTTTGGTTAAATTCTTTGCAATTTCAGAGGCATTATAGTAATTGAAATTTTTCTTGAAATAAGTAGATTGATCTAATAACTCATTATATTTTTCTATATAATCTCTAATCGCTTTCTGAAT